>JBGTDZ010000209.1:0-4807 GCA_041748055.1 Aquaticitalea sp. | reverse complement strand
ATTCTGGTCGTCGCCCACGGCTTCGGTCACTTGTGCGGAAAAGTCTTTGACAAAACTGTAGCTCAAGGATGTGTTCAATCTATAATTAAAGGTGTGTGAGAATTTTAAATTGTCAGTATATTGTGGCTGGAGAAATGGATTGCCGCGACTAAATGACAATTCATCAATCTGGTATTCAAACGGATTCAAACTTTGATAATTTGGACGTTGCACCCGCTTGCTATAATTTAAAGCAAAGGCATTTTTTTCGTTGAATTGATAGGTGATGCCACCACTTGGGAACCAATCGGTATAATTGCGTTTCACGCGGTCATTTTGGTCTTCTTGTAAACTTGTCAAAATCCCATCAGATTTCGTTTGCTCAACACGCAATCCTATTTGAAAATTAAATTTTTCATAGGTCCTATTGAAATTCAGATAGGCAGCATTAATATTTTCGTCATATTTAAAAGTGTTTGTTCGATTTTGATTGATGATGTCTTCGCCATTAATTCTGTCATAGAAATCAAATTGGTTGTCAGTCTCAATTTTGGAGTATTTTGCCCCTAACGACAGCTTTCCTTTTAAAAAATCTTGCTCGTAATCGATTTTGGCGGTTGCGATATCGATGGTTATTGGCGTGTCCATAAAATTGATGGACTCACTCGTTACTTGTGTCTCATCCCCATTAAGATAACGGTTTGGTTGGAGATTGGTTCGGTCTTGATTGTAGCGACCATAATCTAAATCGACATTTAGGCTGGTATTGTTTTCAAGTTTCAACTTATAGTTGAGGTTGCCATAGAGATTGGACGTCTGGGAATTTGAATTGCTACTAGCCACCAAAACTTCGGTAGGAGAGGAGCTTCCTTTCGGAATTATTGGTGTTCTAGAATTACTTGTATTTTCATTATCACTGAAATTTCCAGTTAAAATGATTCCAAATGTGGATTTCGTATTTGCAAAATAATCAAAGCCCAAACGGATGTTATTGTTCTGTTGGTCATTAACACTCCTTGTGCGTGCATCAAAAATGGTGTTGTTTTGTCTACGGTACAAATTGATGAAACCTGTGCTTGCTCCAAATGTGTTGCTAAATGAACCGTACAAACTGGTTTTCTTACCACGGTTGTTCAATGACACCGAATTGTTATAACGTGCAAAATCGCCAACCGTTATTCCCGATGCCAAACTTCCGTTGGTTCCCAAACTTTTATCACGCTTGAATTTAATGTTGATGATGCCCGCGTTTCCTTCCGCATCATATTTTGAAGAGGGTTGGGTGATGATTTCGACCACGTCGATATCTGTCGCTTGAATCGTTTTGAGGTAGTTCACCAAATCCTGACCTCGCAACACCGAAGGTTTATCATCAATATATACCAAAACACCGGCTTTTCCTTCAACAATAATGTTGTTAGTGTTATCAATAAGCACTCCGGGTGCTTTCCGTAGCAATTCAAATCCGGAATCACCAGCCACACTAATGGAATTTTGGACATTGAAAACCGTTTTGTCAGCCAATACTTGTATCAATGGTTTTTCAGCAGTAATGGTGACTTCATCCAGGGTTTCCGTATCTGCAAAAAGCGTCATGCTTACTAAAAATTTTTCAGCATTGGAAACTGTAATTTTTTCGGATATAAAATCCTTTGAGCCAAGATTCGTAATGATTAATTTGTAGTCGCCATTTGAAATGTTTTGAAGATTGAATAGGCCGCTTGCATCAGTAATGGCAGCTTTGACAAACGTATTATTTTCAAAAGTCATTAAAGAGACGATTGCAGCATTTACAGGATTTTGTTCCGAATCAAAAACGTTTCCTTTGATGGAATGCTGTGAATAGGAAAGATGTGCAGTCAAAATAACGATAAGACTAACAATTGTTTTCATAGTGGTTTAGTTTTTTAACAATGCAAATATTATTCGTTTAGATAAATGACACACGTCTTAACCGATGAGTTGTTCTATAGGGCGACGAAAAGGAAAGGTCAATTCATCGAGCTATGGGTTCACTCATCTTATTTTGGTTTTAATAAAGGATAGAGATCGCTTATATTTATAGTTCGTTTATTATGTGGATATGAAAAACATTACTAAAAAAGAAGTCTTCATTATGGCGGCTTTCTATTTATTTTTCTCTTTATTATATCGTATCGTCTTATGGTACAATGGTATGGGTTATGACAGAGAGGGATTTTGGGGATGGGCCAACCCAAGAGACTATTGGTTTATGTCAGGTATGCAGTATGTTTTTTATTTTTTTGCCTCTTTTCTTATTTGGTATTTAGGTGTTTATCTTTTGAGGCATAAAAGAACCATCGTTCAGATTGGTGTGGTTGTAATTTTGATACCAATTATTATATATTTTGTTCGCGCCATTCGATATGAACTGATTGATTATTTAGGTACTGGACGATTGACAGGAACAGCTACTATTTGGGATTGGTATATTCCTTTGTTGTTTTTGATGCTTCAATTTGGATGCTTTTTTGCATATCGTTATTTTCAAGAGAACCAAAAGAAACTAATTTTAGAAGGCGAACTTCGAAATGCCGCTTTAAAAAGTGAATTATCAGCGTTAAAAGCACAATTGAATCCTCATTTTTTGTATAATATTTTCAATACCATCAGCGCTTCCGTTCCTCCCGAAAATGAAAAGACGCGCCACATGATTGCTGAATTGTCTGATTTATTTCGATACCAATTAAAAGCCTCACAGACCGAATTAGTGCCTTTAAAAGAGGAATTGGAGTTCGTAAAAAAATATCTCGATTTAGAAAAAGAACGGTTTCAGGAACGATTGGAAATATCTATTGATGTTGATGACACTATTTTAGACGAAATGGTTCCGCCTATGTTGTTGCAGCCTTTGGTTGAAAATTCGGTAAAACATGGTTTATCTTCATTAATTGATGGTGGAACTGTGTCAATTTCAATTCATAAGAAAGATGGAAAATTGGCTTTTGAAATTTCCGATAGTGGCATTGGTGTAAAGAATAAGGAGGAAATTTTCGAAAAGGGTGTTGGTTTAACAAATACGCGTTTGCGATTGGAAAAAATGTATCAAAGCACCTTGAAGTTAAGCGATAATCTACCAAATGGTTTAAAAATCAATTTTGAGTTATGAGGAAGGTAATCATTGTAGATGACGAAGCTGCGGGCCGCAAACTTATTAAGGAATATCTTGAGGAGTTCGAAGATTTAATCTTGCTTGGAGAGGCCAATAACGGCGTTGATGCTGTAAAAATCATCAATGAATTTAAGCCCGATTTGGTATTTTTAGATATTCAAATGCCAGGAATGACAGGCTTTGATGTTTTGACACATTTAGAAGAATTACCACAAATAATTTTCTCCACGGCTTACGACCAATATGCCCTAAAAGCATTTGAAGTGCATGCTGTCGATTATTTGTTGAAACCTTATACCAAAGAGCGATTTAAAGTTGCCGTGGAACGCTTGTCGAAATCTTCGGAAATGAATAAGGCAAGACCCTTGGCAGAAAGTTTGCTGATTGAAACGTCTAAATTTCCTGAACGCATTTTAGTACAAAAGCAAAACAAATTGGTAACAATTGCTGTGGAGGATGTCATTAGAATTGAGGCTTATGGCGATTATTCAAAATTGATTACCAAAGATGAAACTTATTTAAGTAATTATGGAATCTCAACACTTGAAGAGAAGTTAAATGCCATTTTTATTAGAGTACATCGCTCTTCAATTATAAATCTAAACAAAGTAAAAGAACTCAATAAGTATACTAAAAGTTATGATGTAACCATGGAAAATGGAGATGTGGTTCGTGTGAGCAGAGGTTATATGGATAATATTAAAAAATTGATGTATTAACTTTTAAACATTTCCATCGGATTTGTAACCCCACGTTTTAGGTTGTCACAAAGAAGCAAGGCTTTGTCAACCCTGGATTGTTGATTTTTAATGCGAAGGATTGTGTAAATGATGCTGCGTTGCTTGCCTGCAGTAAATCTTTCAAAGATTTGGTACGCATCATAATCACTCAATAAAACAGCCTCCAATTCTTCAGGCATTTCCACACCATATTTTGAGGTATCTTCAAGAAGCTGCAGTTCAAAATAATCATTTTGAAATACTCCCAATTCCTTTTGATAGCGTTTGCTGAACATCATGCTATAATTACCGGATCTCTTTTCTTTGTTAATGGCCGCGTAAAATTCGATAGATGTGTCATTATGAAAGGCTTTCACTTTAACGCGACTTTGTTTGGCTTTTGCAAAAGGTTCAAAAATGTCTTTCGGAATAAAAAGATGATATTGATTTAGTAATCCGATTTCGAATTTCTTGCTTTTCATCTCAACGCGTACTTCGTGATTTGACATTATTAGCACATAATTCAATAATTTCCTGAATTCGTTTATGCCTTGTTTCTTCTCGTTTGGCTTGGTTCAACCAGTAGAGATAACTTTTGCGATAGGACGGGGAAAACTTCTGATAGTTTTCAAAAGCTTGTGGAGATTTTTCAAACGCAGCTTGTAAATCCTTTGGAACAATTCCATTTTCCACAGCATCCAAAGCAATCCAACTGCCATTTTGTTTACCAATTTCAATCTTTGCCAAACCACTTTCGTGCATCAAATCTAAAGCAGTCAGTTCTACAATATAACGTTTATTCAAAGCGCTCCAAACACTTTTTGGATTTCTTGGCGTAAAATACTGGCGTCTTTTTCCGTCTCCCAAACTTTTTACAGTGGAATCAATCCAACCATAACAAAGTGCGACCTTGACGGCCTCTTCCCAACGCATGGAATCATTGTCATTTGCCACTTTATAGAAAATCAAATAGACA
>JBGTDZ010000208.1:0-2056 GCA_041748055.1 Aquaticitalea sp. | reverse complement strand
CTATCAAAGATGTTACATCTGTCCTTTAAAAATCAAATATTTTAGAATATGAAAAAGAAAAATAAGGACACAAATGAGATGTCGTTTTTGGACCATCTCGAAGATTTACGTTGGCATTTAATTCGCAGTACCCTGGCAATTTTGATTGCAGGTATTGGCGCATTTATGGCATCCGGATTTATTTTTGACACCATTATTTTTGGCCCAAAAAAAATGAGCTTCCCAACGTACAAATATTTGTGTAAAATATCCCAGTTTTTTAATATGGACACCACCTTCTGTGCGGAATCTTTTCCCTTTACCATTCAAAACAGAACCATGGGAGGCCAATTTACCGCAGATATCTGGACGGCAATTTATGCCGGAATAATCATTGCGTTTCCTTATATTGTCTATCAACTCTGGAGTTTTATAAGCCCTGGTTTAAAACCGAATGAACGACAACATTCAAGGGGATTTATTGTGGTAACCTCACTCTTGTTTTTTGCCGGGGTGCTTTTTGGATATTATGTGGTCACGCCCCTGTCCATCAATTTTCTTGGAACCTACAGTGTGAGTTCAGAAATTACCAATGAAATAGATTTGGGATCTTACATCGCCCTGGTGAGATCATCCTCCTTGGCGTCGGGCTTTGTGTTTGAACTGCCTATCATCATGTATTTCTTAACCAAGATTGGCGTGGTGACACCCGAAATCCTGAAGAAATACCGTAAATATGCCTTGGTCATCATCTTGATAGTGTCGGCCGTGATAACACCTCCCGATGTCGCCAGTCAAGTGATTGTTGCCATCCCAATTTTGATCTTGTATCAAGTGAGTATCTATATTTCGGCTGTTGTTGTAAAAAACCAAAAACGTAACCTGGCAAAAGCAAACAAAAAATAGCTTGCATGAGGTTACCAATCCAGAGTTCAGAATGTCAAAACAATTTGTCAAAATCATAACCTAAAGAACAAATCCATGTCAGATAGTGTAAAGGAGTTCAATGAATATCGCGCCAAGATGAACGATAAAATCATGGCCGATAACAATAAGATCATCAAACGCATCTTCAATTTAGATACCAATGCCTATGCGGCAGGTGCCTTGGATGTGAAAACAAAGGAATTATTGGGACTGGTAGCTTCTACTGTATTGCGATGTGACGATTGCATCAAGTACCATTTGGAAACGAGCTATAAACAAGGGATTACCAAAGAAGAAGTAGGGGAAGCATTGGGCATAGCAACCTTGGTTGGAGGTACGATAGTAATTCCCCACTTGCGACGTGCCTATGAGTTTTGGGAGGCCTTGGAGAGTCAGGATTAATTGATAGATTCTAGTTAAAAGAATCTAAAGTGTATAAGATTAGTGTTTCGATTGTTTATTTTTGAAATCAATATGATATGTAAGTTGAAGGTAGGTTAGTATGAAGCTAAGAGCAGATAATTTAATGAAGTCCTACGGCGGACGGCAAGTGGTCAAAGGCGTTTCGCTTGAAGTGAACCAAGGGGAAATTGTCGGTCTTTTGGGGCCCAATGGTGCCGGAAAGACCACATCCTTCTATATGATTGTTGGGCTCATCAAACCAAATGGAGGCACGATCCATCTCGAAAATCAGGAAATAACCAAATACCCAATGTACAAAAGGGCACAGAACGGTATTGGTTATTTAGCTCAGGAAGCGTCTGTTTTTAGAAAATTGAGCATTGAGGACAATATTTTGAGCGTACTGCAAATGACCAAACTGACCAAAACCCAACAACTGAACAAGATGGAATCCTTGATTGAGGAATTCGGACTTGGACACATTCGAAAAAGCCGGGGCGATTTGTTGTCCGGAGGCGAACGACGGCGTACCGAAATTGCGCGCGCCTTGGCTACCGACCCTAATTTTATTTTGCTCGATGAACCTTTTGCTGGCGTGGATCCCGTGGCGGTGGAAGATATCCAACGCATCGTGGCACAACTGACCAAAAAAAATATCGGCATCCTTATTACAGACCACAACGTACAGGAAACTTTGGCGATTACGGATAGGACCTATCTGATGTTTGAAGGTAGCATCCTAAAACAT
>JBGTDZ010000207.1:0-3860 GCA_041748055.1 Aquaticitalea sp. | reverse complement strand
GCAATGGCTTTTTCAAATTCAAAATCTGCCGGATTACGAAGCCCCCGAAGTATAAACTGTGAATGGATTTCTTTACAAAAATCTATGGTCAGACCCTTATAAGTTTTCACTTTAACTTTTGGTTCATCCATAAAGGCTTCTTCAATAAATCCTTGACGCTCTTCCAAGGAAAACATATATTTTTTTTCTGTATTGATGCCAATGGCAACCACCACTTCATCAAAAAGATGGATCCCTCTTTTGATGATGTCGTAATGTCCTAATGTGATCGGATCAAAAGACCCTGGAAATACTGCTCGTTTCATATAAAAAGCCCCTTTAATTTCACAAAGGGGAAATTTTAATAAAGATACAATTCAAAATTAACTTTTATAATATCCAATTCAATAACCATCTTATTTCATAAGCGTTTCCCTTCTTTGCAGGGATTAAGGTAGACTTTCCTCAATGGCATTTTCAAACAATTCGGCCAAACTTATGCCAGCCGCAGCAGCTTGTTGCGGCAAAATACTCGCTTTTGTCAAGCCAGGAACAGTATTGACTTCCAACAAATGCGGTTCACCATCCCTAAAAATATATTCACTTCTACTGAAGCCTTTCATTTTCAGTACTTCATACACTTTTTTTGCGATGGCATTGACTTTCACCTCTTGTTCCTTTGTGATCCTAGCAGGCGTGATTTCTTGTGATTCGCCCAAATACTTTGCCTTGTAATCAAAAAAATCATTGTCGCTTACGATTTCCGTGATTGGCAAAACCTTCACTTCCCCTTTATAAGTGATGACACCTACAGAAACTTCCGTGCCATCCAGAAACGCTTCAATTATGACTTCATCATCTTCTTTAAAAGCAACTTCCAAGGCGTGTTGCAGGTCTTCTTTTATATAGACCTTGCTCACACCAAAACTGCTTCCAGCCCTGTTGGCCTTAACAAAGCAGGGCAATCCTACTTTATCGACGATTGCTGTTTCATCAATCTTGTCCCCAAAATTTACAAAATAAGACGTGGCGGTTTTGATACCGTAAGGTTTCAAGGCACTGATGCAATCCCGTTTATTAAAAGTCAAAGCCGCTTGGTACATGCCACAACTGGTATGTGGAATGTTCAACAGCTCAAAATATCCTTGCATATAGCCATTTTCTCCAGGCGTGCCATGGATGGCATTGAAAACACAGTCAAAGGTAATTTTCGTTTCGTTGACCAAGACAGAAAAGTCGTTTTTGTCGATAGGAAATTCTTCATCCTTCGCATTGACATAAACCCATTTGTTTTTGAAAATATGGATGCGATAGGCATTATATTTTTCAACATCAAGTGTTTCAAAAACCACTTGACCGCTTTTAAGGGAGATTTCATATTCACTTGAATAACCTCCCATGATGATGGCAATATTTTTTTTCATGTCACATTCCTGCGAAGGCAGGAATCTTATTGATTTAAATTCTTCTTTATTTTTGGCAACGAATACATGAATATTTGTTTAAAAAAAATTGGCAAATAGTTGCGTATTATAACTTAATCCACACCCAATATCAACTCATTTTTTAGTTATACATTGGTGTATTAGTGGCATCAGCGTCACTAACAAAAATATCACATTAATACCAAAAGAAAAAACCCATGGGATTTTATATATTTGTCCCATAGAAAAAAAATTCATGAGCGCAAAAAATTTTCTGACCAGCAAACTATTTCTGAAACAATTGGGATTGGCAATTTTAGCGATTGTTGTCATTTGTTTTTTCATTTTAAAATGGTTGAACATCACCACCAACCATGGAAGTTTTGTAGCTGTTCCCAATCTTACAGGGAAGTCACTTTCTACAGTTCAGATTGAATTGGAGGATAAGGATCTAAGTATGGAAATTCAGGATTCTGCTAATTTCAACCCTAAATATCCTAAGTTTTCCGTTATTGACCAATATCCTGCAGCGGGAACTCAAGTTAAGGAAGACCGAAAGATCTATCTCACCTTGAATCCTTCCGGCTATCGAAAGGTGGAAATTCCTAACATAGTGCATCGAACGTTTAGACAGGCCAAACCAACCTTGGAAGCCTTGGGATTTGAAGTCGGTAAAATCACTTATGTAGATGATATTGGGAAAGATGAAGTCCTCTCCATTAGCTTTAAGGGTGAAAAAATAGCCTCAGGCGATTTGCTTCCCATCACCTCAAAAATAGATTTGGTACTGGGCAATGGTAATCGGACTTTAGAGGGGGAATGATAGATCAAGACACATCCAATGATGAGGAAAATGATGATGATTTATATGAGCATCATGCATTTACAGTAGATAAAGGCCAACAACTACTTCGCATAGATAAGTATTTAATGAACCGTATTGAGAATGCGACCCGAAATAAAATTCAGACGGCTGCAAAAAACGGAAGTATTTATGTGAATGATTTTCAGGTAAAGCAAAATTATAAGGTCAAACCATTTGACAAAATCCGTGTACTGTTTTCGCATCCACCTTATGAATATTTGTTGGTGCCAGAAGATATTCCTTTGAACATTATGTATGAAGATGATGAATTGCTCATTATAAACAAACCGGCAGGCATGGTGGTGCATCCAGGCCATGGTAATTATTCTGGTACGCTCATCAATGCATTGACATATCATTTTGAAAATCTTCCGAACAATTCCAGCAACCGCCCGGGGTTGGTACATCGCATAGATAAAGACACTAGCGGTTTGTTGGTTATTGCCAAAACTGAAGAAGCCATGACAAATTTGGCAAAACAGTTTTTTAACAAAACCAGTGAACGCGAATATGTCGCAATTGTTTGGGGCAATATGGAAGAAGATGAAGGTACGGTGGAAGGGAATATTGGTCGCCATCCAAAAAACCGTTTGCAGAATACAGTGTTTTTTGGTGATGATGAAGATAAAGGGAAGCCAGCGGTCACCCATTATAAAGTGATTGAACGTTTGGGTTATGTAACCTTGGTCAGGTGTACGCTCGAAACAGGTCGTACACACCAAATACGGGTGCACATGAAGCACATTGGCCACACACTCTTTAATGATGAACGTTATGGAGGTGAAAAAATCCTGAAGGGAACTACATTTACCAAATACAAACAATTTGTAGAAAATTGTTTCAAGATTTTACCAAGACAGGCACTTCATGCCAAAACATTGGGTTTCAAACACCCTAAAACTGGCAAGATGATGCGTTTTGATTCAGAAATTCCACAGGACATGCAGGACTGTATTGAGAAATGGCGTCACTATACCAAGCATCAGGATGTGGATCTTGAATCCTAAAAATCTGAAATAACAAGCAATTTTTTCCTTCAATTTTACTTAATTATTGAAAATTAAAAACCTTCACCTTGAATTTTATCTTAGGTAATCGTAACTTTGGGATGAAAATTGCAAATTATGAAATTAGTCTTATCTCCAGCGAAATCGTTGGATTTTGAAACCAAATTGCCCACCTCAAAAACTTCTGAAGCAAGCTTTCTTTCACAGTCGGAACGATTGAATAAACTCATTAAAAAGAAATCCGCAAAAAGTTTATCAAAGCTAATGAGCATTTCCGATGCCTTGGGACAACTCAATTACCAGCGCAATCAAGAATGGGAATTGCCTTTTGACAAAAACAATGCGCGTCAAGCTATTTATGCCTTTAGTGGCGATGTATATCGCGCTTTGGATGCTTATACCATTCCAAAAGAAAAAATAAATCAAGTGCAAGATAAAGTAAGAATTATTTCAGGATTGTATGGGTTGCTGAAACCGTTGGATTTAATTCAACCATATCGTTTGGAAATGGGAACGAAATTGCCTGTCGGAAAACATAAAAATTTATATCAATTTTGGAAAAAGGATATTGTAAACGCTTTAAAT
>JBGTDZ010000206.1:0-5280 GCA_041748055.1 Aquaticitalea sp. | reverse complement strand
TTTCGTGATTATTTTCAGCGGGTGTATGACAATATTTTCAAGCTGATAGATGCAGGATTTCATGTAAAAATCAATGTGGTCTTGATGAAGGGTGTCAATGATAATGAAATTGCGGATTTTATCAATTTCACCAAAGACTATCCAGTGACCGTCAGATTTATAGAATTTATGCCTTTTGATGGCAACGAATGGAAGCGAGAGAAAACCGTTTCCTATAATGAAGTGTTGGAACATGTAAATCGACATTATGATGAATCAACTATCATACGTTTACAAGATGCGCCACACGACACCACAAAAAATTTTAAGATTGAAGGTTATAAAGGAAGCTTCGGAATTATTGGTACCGTCACCAATCCGTTTTGTGATACCTGTAACCGAATCCGTTTGACCGCCAACGGACAATTGAAAAACTGTTTGTTTTCAGCGACCGAAAGTGATTTACTGACGCCGTTTCGGAATGGTGAAGACATCAGTCCCATCATTCAAAAAGCCGTAATAGGAAAGTTTGCAATGCGTGGCGGACTCTCAACTCCCGAACAATTCGAAGACCCAAAAGAGCACACCGAAAATAGAAGTATGATTAGGATTGGAGGTTAGCCTTCTTCAATAGCCGTTGATAGGCTTCGGGTGTGTCGATATCTCCCAAACTGCCTTGACAGGGTATTTTTACCACGTTATTTTGATGCTTTTTAATGATGGGTTTGGCACCTGCTTCTCCTTGTAATGCCATCAGTTCATCAAGATATGAAATATCAAATAAAGTGGGTGGACCTGTAAATCCAGTATCTGATTGTGACACGATGATTTGGTTTTTTCCAGACTCAAAGCAGTCAATCATCTTTTGAAAATGTTCTGAAGTAAGTAACGGTTGGTCTACCAATGCGATAAGAATTCCGTCATAGTGATTTTTATTAAAATGAATGCTTTTTGCTCCGCAGGAGATGGAGGTTCCCATTCCCAAATTCCAATCGTCGTTGTGATACACTTTTACATCTAAATGTACAATCGTTTTTTGAATCGATTCGGCATTCGCACCCAAAACAACAGAAACAGTTAACTTTGCTTCTTGTAGTATTTCAATTTGATGTTCAATAAGCGTTTTAGTTCCCCAAGGCAGCAATTGCTTTGGCGCACCCATTCTTTTGGATTCACCGGCGGCAATTAAAAGCGCATGCACCTTAATCATGAATCTTTGCCGATTTTTCCCGTAGTGGCATCAGTTCGGCATTTCGAATCACGCTCAATATTTCGGCTATAATGGAGAGTGCTATTTCCGATGCGCTTTCAGCGCCAATGTTTAAACCTGTTGGGCCATGCATATTTTCAAAAAATTCATACGATGTATTAGGAGCGTATTTCAATACTTCATCAAACAAGCGTTCCCTTCGTGTCATTGGACCCAAAAGACCAAGGTAGCTTGGATTGGAGTCTTTAAGAGCTAGGAGATATTGCACATCTTTATTAAAACTGTGGGACATGAGAACAACGGCGGTGTTTTCGCCAATTCCCGATACATCAATCGCATCCATTAACGGAGCAGATAAACTTATGGCGCCTTTAAAATAATCAATAGTTTTCTGTTCATCGGGAGGCGCAATGATATGAACGTCCCAACCAATTTTTGACGCCAAATCACAAAGCTGTACAGCATCGTGTTCCGCCCCAAAAATATAAAGTTGGAATATGGGTTGAAAGTCTTTTTGGAATAGTTGGAGTTGATTATTTTGTGGTGTTGAATAGGTGGGACGTAAACTAAACGTTTTATTGTCAATTTTTAGGACAGTTCCGAAATCCTTGCTTTCAATATATTCAGGTTCAAAATACGATGTTGCTTCAAATGGGTTTCGTTTTCGGAAACAGTCTTGAATTCGATTGAATACCGTTTCAGAAATTTGGAGTGGTTCGAGCAAAATATATAAAATGCCTTCACAACCCAAACGGAAACGACCATCATAGGTCATGACTTTAGCGATGCCAGTTTTAAATACGGATTGCGATTGTCGCAGGACCTCCTTTTCGACACAACCACCACTTACGGCACCATGCATGTCGCCAGCTTCACTGATGAGCATGCGTACACCTGGCCTTCGGTAGGATGAACCCTGTAAGTCAACAACTGTTGCCAGTACGGACCGCATGCCTTTTTTTTGCCATGAATGGGCAACTTCTAGAAGCTGTTTGAATTCGTGCGTCATTCGACTGTGTTAATTAATTGAAAATATTGGTGGCAACTGGCTTTATTTCGTTCGTTTTATTTTCGGCGGATTTTGTCGAGTGTCAAAAACATCAGCAATTTTTATAAAACCGTTCTGTTCGTCGACAGAATATATTAATTTGTAGTTTTTAAAAACCAAAAAACGATACTGGATTTTTCTTTCTTTGAGCAGTTCTTCTTTTTGTCCTATGAAAATTGCTTTTAATAATTTTTTTGGTTCATTGATAATTCCCTTGACAAGATTTTTAGCAACTTTTGAACTTACTTCCTTATCGTAATATTCATAAATTTGGTCAAGCTGAGATTCGGCAAATGCAGACCAAATGATTTCATATTTCATTAATCGTATTTGGTTAAAAGTTCGGAACTACTTTTAAATCGGTCGTTGCGGAAATCCGACTCCGATTGGTCAATTCGCTTATTCAATTCATCCTCGGACATTGGCTCAACTATTCCTTCGTCAGAAGTGTTTTTTTCCTTTCTCAATATTTTTTCGAGACGAGAAATGACGTCCTCACTTTGAACTTTTAAAAATTCTTGTACAAATTCTATTTTTCGAGCTTCTAGATTCATTTCAATTTGCTTTTTATCAAAGATACTAAATTATGAATTTCAGTCGATATTTTTCTAGATTTGGCTTATTTTTAGCTTGTTGCCAACGTCTCGACTATGAGTAGTCGCGTGGGTTAGCACTTAACTTTGCAAGCATGCCTGCAAGCAGGCAGGTATACACCAAGTAGGATGTTTCGCAGGAATTTCCAAAGAAGGCAAGAACAAGGAATTACTTACCCGCCTGCCGGACGGGCAGGTAGCCATTGGTGGTGGCTGTGTGACCAAAGGCAAACGTCTTTTTTTAGTTTCTTGTCCTCTTAACATAGTCTAAAAGAATTTTATAAAACTCAACTGGTTGTTCTTCTAAAATCTCGTGCCCACATTTTTCTATCACTTGTGTCTCGCTGAATCTTAAACTTTCCTCTTGTAAATAAAAAGTTGATTCACCTTGGTCATCTTGTCGCCCATAGACAATAAGAGCTGGTGTTTTTAATTTCATTAATTCGTTTGTAATGTCCCACTTTGTTTCTATGACTTCCTTGTCAATGAATGGAATTGGTTGAAAATTGAAACTGTAAAAGAGGTCGTCAAAGTTATTCCTCGATATTTTAGTCCGGTCATAGTACATAGCCCTAATGTGCAGAGCAATAAATTCTTTGTAAGCAACAACTTCTTTGCAATTAGGAGCAATAATTTTAAGAGAGTCCAACTCTTTCTCAGTTTTAGTTGAGAATACTTTTTGTAAAATGTCCATAGAATCCAATTCTGATCTTGAACGTCTCGCATATTGATTATCATATAGAACATTCCAAACAGTATAAGATGGTGGTGCTGAACTTACCAGAATAAGATTTGAAACAAACTCTGGATGGAGCGCGGCATAATTCATTGCAAGAAGACCACCCCAAGAAACACCTAATAAGGTTATTTTCTTGTCACCACGCACTTTTCGCAAAAGCTCAATGTCCTGGGTGTAGTTCTCAATTGTTATTGTATTTTCGTTTATAGGAATGTCCCTTGATTTTCCAGAACCTCGTTGATGAATTAAAATGCAAGTATAAAAAGTTTTTAGACTATCAATTATTTGTCGATATGGATGTTCTGGAGCCTGTCCTGGTCCACCTGATAAAATATAAAGTGCTGGCCCATTACCATATTCTTCGTAATAAAGTGTTATTTCGCCATTATTAAAATTCTTAACGGTTTGTCCTAAACAGTAAAAATTGGTTAGCAAAAAAAGGATAATTAACAAAGTAAAATTCTTACTTTGTTTATGGATCATGGATTTCAGATTTTTTATTCTTACCATTAAAGTTATTTTCAATTATCTCGATAAATTAGTAAACTTCAATTGAATCACCAGTCCCACGACTACAGGGCACCGAACACATTGCCACCAATGTTCTCGCATATGAGTAGTTGAGTGGGTAAGCATTTAACTTTGCAAGCCTGCCTGCCGGCATGCAGGTATACACCAAAGAAGGCTAGAACAAGCAATTACTTACCCGCTTGTCGGACGGGCAGGTAGCCAATGTTAGCCGTAGCTCATTTTTTATACGTCATTTAGCAAATTTTTCAAATGTCATACCATTAAATTTATAGGCTCCATTTTCGTGTGTTCCAAGCCAAAGGTCGCCATTATTATCTTTGTAAATGCTGAATAAAGTAATGTCTTTTGAATTATCTTGAACTAGATATTGAGTAATTTTCGTTCCATCATATTTCCAAACGCCATTACGATAGGTTATAAACCACAAATTATTATTGTTGTCTCTTACTGTTGATAGAAACTCGTCCAAATCGCTGTCCTTTTTCCCATCTAAACCACCTATGCTTTCCTGTCTTGTGTAAAATGTATTGCTTTTTAAGGTTGTGCTATCATAAACACTATAAAGATATTCGGTATTGAACCAAAAGTCTCCATTTTTGTCTTCCGTAATTGAACGCACTCCGTTTGCACCTTCATCGCGAAATTCGGTCACATCATCTTCTATAATCCATTCAAATGATTTTCCATCGTATCGGCAAACTCCAACAGGGTTTGTGCCAAACCAAATGTTTCCTTTGTTGTCTTTATAAATGCTATAGATTCCAAAAGGGTTAGGGAAGTTTGGTGGCTTGGGCAATTGCAATTCATCTAAAGTAAAACCATCAAACCGATATACTTTATTCTCAAATTCATAAGAATGTCGAAACCATAAATCATCTGATTGAAGGTTCCATTCATTACTGGGTATTGCGGTTAATGTAGTAAACGTATATCCATCAAACTTAACAATTGTTGAATTGGGATAACAGCTATTAAAATATATGTTGCCAAATTTGTCTTCTTTAATTTCGTCAATTCTGTTGCTTGGTAAACCGTGCTTTGTTGTATAATTTAGCATTGTCTTTCCGTCATAGCTATACACTCCCGTCTCCCAACTTCCGAACCAATACATATTATTCTTGTCTTGATGAATAACCATAATATTATTGCCAAGTTCTGTTACGGTATCCGCTTTTACAAT
>JBGTDZ010000205.1:0-3254 GCA_041748055.1 Aquaticitalea sp. | reverse complement strand
TTATGGCTTCAATTTTTTTCATTGTATTATTTTTAGTTAGTTGAATTTGTAAACCGCCGCAACTAAAAAAGATGCAAGGCTTTTAGTTGGCATTAAATCATTATCAAAATAAACATCACTGTTCCAGCTGTCCAATCGAACTTCTGGGATAATGGTCAAATCGGCTATTTTGTAATTGGCCGAGAGTGTTGTTGCAAACACATTGTCATCATCAGAATCGTCATTATGGAATCCAAAATATTCCCCCCTTAATCCTAAAGCAAATTTTTCAGAGAAAGTATATTGCGGATACAAAGCCGCTCCATAAAATCCACTACCATCTGTATCATTATAGGTGGCATTTATTCCCAAGAAAAACGGATCTGACAAACCTATGCCTCCTGTATAGTCAACTTGAACTGTGGCTTCGGTGTTACCGGTTTGATTGCCATATATCAAGTTTAGAAATTGATCTTTGAAACCAACTTGAGCTCCAAAAGTATAACTTCCATCAAGATTTATTTCAGTGTAATCGGTGCTGTTCATAATAGCAAGCAAAAGGGAGAAATCCTCTGAAAGTGTAAAATCCGCTTTCAAACCAGTATGTGAAAATGGCCCATTGGAAAACATATATGAGGTGCTGTAATTAAAGTTATCGACAGGCGAAATAACCTCATAACCCAAAAAAGTATTGAAATTTCCCAATGTCAATCGTACTTTATCACTTACATTCCAATAGGCATAAAGTTGATTGACAATATTGCTAGATCCAGTAGAAAGAAAAACCGCATCTTCACCTCTTGGGCCAAATACCAAGTCTGCAACAAAACCTACTTTTTCTCCTTCATATTTAAAGATGGCATTCGCCATTCCAAGACTAAAACCACTTCTATTGGCAAATGAGGTGCCTGGATTTAAGAAGAAAGCTTCTCCTTCTTCATCTTCAAAGGCTTCGTTGGGGCCTGTTAGATTGGTTCTAAAATATGCATCGACGCTTCCGCTGATGGTGAATTTTTTTTCTGTTTCCTCTTGGGCATGAAGCACCATTGAAACGGCTAGTAATAAAACTGTAATAGTTGATTTCATTTTGTATTTAATTAGCTTATTAGTTTTGGCAAACGTATGCAAAAAAATATTTAACCCATAAAAAAATAGGGGGTGTGTCGTCATTTTTATTAAATTAAAGATTTTAATCCCCTTTTTTTGAGGGGGTAGTTTAAATAAGGGTTAAAAATTGATAATATTAAAAAATTGGTTTTGATAAAAATTCACTTAAATGGCAATTTCTTGTAAAATAATGATGGATTTGAGATTTTTTTCTGAATATAATTTATGTAAATTGATATATCGTTGAATTATTTTTATTGCACATTTCTTAAAATAAAGAACTTCGATTGATCATTCCACAGTATTCTTTTTAATAAATGACAATTTCGAAAAAGTGATTCCACTTCTTTTATTATACAATCCAACCGCTTATCTTGTTTTGGAATAAGGACTATTTTGACCTTTAAAATTGAAGATTATGCTAACTAAACAGGGCCTTTATTTGCCGGAATTTGAACATGACAATTGTGGTGCAGGATTTATCTGCAGTTTGAAAGGAAATAAGTCAAATGGCATTATTCATAAAGCTCTAGAAATCCTGGAAAAATTGGAACACCGAGGCGCAGTGAGCTCCGACGGAAAGACAGGCGATGGTGCTGGGATTTTAATTGACATTCCGCACGAATTTTTTGTAAAGAATTGCGATTTCGCTTTACCGAAATTTGGAGAATATGCCGTAAGCAATGTCTTTCTTCCGAAAAAGGAGAACCAACGCCAATATTGTATGGATAAACTGGAACAATATATAGAAGGTCAAGGTCTGCATGTATTGGGATGGAGAAATGTGCCTGTGGATGCATCCGTGATCGGAAAGGTTGCTGCCGAAACCGAACCATTTGTGAATCAAGTTTTCATTGGCAAATCTGATAAAAACCAAACCGATTTTGATTTCAATCTAAAGCTTTTTACTGGCCGTAAACAGGCAGAGCATCATATTTATAATTCCAAATTGTCCGAAAGCATACGTTTCTATTTGCCAAGTCTTTCCGCAAAGATTATCATTTTTAAAGGTTTGCTTATACCTGAAGACATCAAACTATATTATAAGGATTTACAAGATCCGTCGTTGGTGACACGATTGGCCTTGGTGCATCAGCGATTTTCTACCAATACCTTCCCAACTTGGGATTTGGCACAACCGTTTCGATATATGTGCCATAATGGGGAAATCAATACCCTGCGAGGGAATGTATCCCGTACCTTGTCAAGACAAGAATTAATGGAGAGCGATTGGTTTGGTAAGGATATCAAAAGTCTTTTCCCAATCATTCTGCCCGGGAAATCAGATTCTGCACAAATGGACATGATTGTGGAATTATTGCTTATGACAGGTCGTTCACTTCCAGAAGTTATGATGATGCTGGTACCAGAAGCATGGGAGAAAAATCCAGAGATGTCTGAATCAAAAAAAGCATTTTATGAGTATAATTCCTGCATTATGGAGCCATGGGATGGGCCTGCATCAATTCCTTTTACGGACGGGAACTATATCGGGGCACTTTTGGACAGAAATGGGTTGCGACCATCACGCTACACGGTTACAAAAGATGGTTTTGTGATTATGTCATCAGAAACCGGCGTGATTGATATTGACCCAAAAAATGTGGAACGTCATGGTCGATTGGAACCTGGCAAGATGTTTTTGGTGGACATGAATCAAGGGCGCATCATCAATGATGAAGAAATTAAGGAAGCGATTGTTTCCAAACATCCTTACAAACAATGGTTAGATAAGAATTTGGTGCATTTGGCGGATATTCCTGCTAAAAAAGGCCCAATAAAACATAAGGAAGACCCATTGGAAAAGCGCCAAATTGTTTTTGGTTATACCGAAGAAGATTTAAGTGTGCTTATTCAACCGATGGCACAATATGGCAAGGAACCCATTGGTTCTATGGGAAATGACTCTCCCATTGCTGTTTTATCAGAAAAGCCACAACTGATTTATAATTATTTCAAACAATTGTTCGCTCAGGTCACCAATCCGCCTTTGGATGGCATTCGTGAAAAATTGATTACAGATATTAGTTTGACATTAGGTAGTGACACCAATATTTTTAAGATAAACGAAGACCAATGTCGAAAATTGAAAATTCAGAATCCAGTGATTTCAAAACACGATTTGGATAAAATCAAAAATTACACTCAGAATCCTGATTTTGTGGTCA
>JBGTDZ010000204.1:0-22696 GCA_041748055.1 Aquaticitalea sp. | reverse complement strand
ATTAGGTTATAGACTTTAGACTTTAGACTTTAGATTTTATGACGTTCC
The DNA here is from genome assembly GCA_041748055.1 of Aquaticitalea sp. Classification (GTDB taxonomy): domain Bacteria; phylum Bacteroidota; class Bacteroidia; order Flavobacteriales; family Flavobacteriaceae; genus JBPOFM01. The sequence goes on along the minus strand of JBGTDZ010000204.1, from coordinate 22,648 downwards.
TCTAACGTCTCATATCTCAAGTCTAAAATCTGATTATACTGCTTGTTTTTCTTTTCTTTCTTGTTGCTTTTCGGCGTGTGCCATAGCTGCATCTCGCACCCATTCGCCTCGTTCCCAGGCACCGATTCTTGCTGCCATACGCTCTTTATTACATGGACCATGTCCTTTAACGACTTGCCAGAACTCATCCCAATTGATTTCGCCGAAGTCATAACTTTGTCGCTCCTCGTTCCATTTTAAATCTGGGTCAGGAATCGTCAAGCCTATTAAATCTGCTTGCGGAACGGTTTGGTCGATGAATTGCTGACGTAAATCGTCATTTGATTTTCGCTTTAACTTCCATTTCATGGATTGTTCGGTGTGGACTGATTCAGCATCTGTAGGACCCAACATCATGAGACTTGGCCACCACCAGCGATTTAAGGCATCTTGAGCCATGTCTTTTTGTTCAGGTGTTCCATTTGCCAATTTGATCATGATTTCAAAACCTTGACGTTGGTGAAAACTTTCTTCCTTACAAACACGCACCATTGCACGTGCATAAGGACCAAAAGATGTACTGCACAATGGCACCTGATTGATAATGGCAGCACCGTCGACCAACCAGCCAATGGCTCCCATATCCGCCCAAGTGACCGATGGATAATTAAAAATACTTGAATATTTTGCTTTTCCTGAATGCAATTGTTCATATAGTTCATCCCTTGAAATTCCTAATGTTTCGCAAGCTGAATACAGATACAAACCATGACCTGCTTCGTCCTGCACTTTTGCCAACAATGCCACTTTTCTTCTTAAAGAAGGTGCACGTGTAATCCAATTGCCTTCGGGTAACATGCCCACTATTTCGGAATGTGCATGTTGCGACATTTGACGTATGTGCGTCTGACGGTATTTTTCGGGCATCCAGTCTTTGGGTTCTATTTTTTCGTCTCGTGCAATTCGTGCTTCGAATTGTGCTTCTAAATTTTTAATTTGATCTTCACTCATAATCATTAGCTTTTGGCTATTGGCTGTTGGCCTTTAGCTGTTAAACATCAAAATCTACTTTAACAATTTTACTCGTTGGTACAGATTGACAACTTAAAACGTAATTTTGCGCCACCTCTTTCTCCTCAAGTGCATAATTTACCTTCATTTTTACAGAACCTTCAATGACTTTGCACTTACAGGTGCTACAAACGCCACCTTTGCAGGCAAATGGCAAATCGGCGCCTGCGGCCAAGGCACCATCTAAAATAGTATCAAAATCATCGCGCATGATGAAATGGAATTCCTTTCCGCCATCGATGATGGTAACTTGTGTTCCTTCAATCCGTTGTTCAAGGACTTCTGCAATATGCTTATTTTCTTCTTCGGAACTACCAGTAAAGAATAATTCGTAATGAATTTTTTCTTTTTGCATTCCAGAAGCTTGCAACTCATCACGAATCAGGAAAATCATATCCTGGGGTCCGCAAATGAATGCATGTGCAGTATCTGGAATATCAATAAATGTTTTGGTAAGAACTGCTAATTTTTCTCTATCGAATCGTCCATTCAAAAACGGAATATCACGTTGTTCTTTAGTTAAAAAATAAAACACTTGAAATCTTCCAAAGAATTCATTTTTAAGCTGTTCTATTTCCTCTTTAAAGATAATTGATTTTACGGTTCTGTTCAAGTAAAATAACTTGAATGTACTATTTGGCTCTTTATGTAAATGCGTTTTAATGATGGATAACATTGGTGTGATGCCACTGCCTGCTGCAAATGCAATATAATTTTTTGAGGATTCTGGTTCGCATTCTACATAAAACTCACCATGTGGTGGCATGACTTGTAAATCATCACCTTTTTTTAGTGTGTTGAACGCATAATTTGAAAATACACCTTCTCGAATGGTTTTAACGGCGACTTTCCATTCATTGTCTAAAGGGCTTGAACATAATGAATAATTGCGACGAATATCTTGTCCGCCAATCTCTTTTCGAAGGGTTATATGTTGCCCTTGTTTATACTTAAATTTTTCTTTCAGGAGGTCAGGAATATCAAAAGAAATCACAACAGTATCTTTGGTTTCCTTGTAAATATCTGCAACTTTTATGTTGTAAAAATCTGCCATATTTTGATTAAAAAACAAAACTAACACTTGTTAGTTAACTTTACAAATCTACAAAATAATTTAATAACTATTTGTTAATTCCGTTGATAAGGACATGACTCAAATTTTGAGCTAGCTCTTTTGAATTTACTTCTTCCTTTTTTGGAATCCAGAGATAAAGAGATCGAAGTGTGGAAAGTATCGAAAACATAACCACTTCAGGGTTTGTGTTAATGATTTCGTTCGATGCTATTCCAAACTTTATGATATCAATAAAATCTTGTTCATATTTTTTCCGCAATTGTAAATAATAGTCCAATTGTTCCTCCAAATGCATCCAATCGTTATTCAGAGATGCCATGCCATAGGTGTTTTTTGCTGTAATGTCGACATGTAGTGTAACAATTAGATTTAACTTTTCAATGGTACTATTGTTAGATTTTTTAATCAAATCCATACCTTGAGTGAATTCTTCGGCCAAAGAAATAATTATTGTTTTTAAAATATCCTGTTTTGAATTGATATGGTTGTAAAGACTCGAAGCCTTAATTCCCATTGCGGTTGCCAAGTCGCGCATGGTCACAGCGCTGTAACCTTTTTCTTTAAAAAGTTTTGCTGCAGTTTTTATGATTTTGACTTTTCGTGTTTCGGTTTTCAATTGGGAATTGCTTTTAATTGTAAATTTATATAAAAAAGAAGACTATGGCTTTTTTAGATTTTATTTTTGGAAACAAGAGGCGTCAAGTGGACGATTATTTAAAAAATGGCGCGATTATTTTGGATGTGCGAACACAAAGGGAATGGGATAATGGACATATTGAAAACTCCAAACACATCCCGTTGGATGATTTGCAAAATCATGTTGATGAACTGAAACAATTGGATAAGCCGTTTGTTGTATGCTGCGCAAGTGGCGTCCGTTCAGCAAAAGCGGCGAAATTTTTGAACCTCAACAATATTGTAGCCACCAATGGAGGTGGTTGGTTGAGTTTAAAAAAGAAATTATAGTTTTATATTCTGCAACTCATCTGAAGATTTAATCGAATTTCCTTCGTATTGAAGCGTCCATCCCAAAGAGCTCGTAAGAATATAAAATTTGGATAATTCGCTAATCAATCGGTTTTTCGCATTCGATTTTAGATTTGAAGCCTCAATCTTTTTCATCAACTGTGCTTTGACCTTATCCTTGATTTTATTGTAATCTTCTGCTTCAAAAGGATTTAAGAAATCGGCAGTCACGTCATAATATTCAAAATCGGGATTGATGTTGATTTCTTCTTTGGGGATACTTAGTATTTTGAGTGTTTTAGACTTTTCATCCAATTCATATTGAATTTGACTTAAGTCATAAGAAACGGTTACATCGGCATTAACAACCACCAAAGCTTTCTTTTCAACATTTACCAAATTAGCAAAAATGGCTTTTGAATTCTTGTACGTAAACACCTGGCTGAAATGCCCTTCGGTGACTACCAATTTACTCACATTCCTGATTTGCTCTTGGATGAGTGCGGAATTTTCCTGTAAAATCGTTTTATCTTTATCATTAAAAATATAACGATAGGCGAATAAGACAGCTATCACTAAAATTAAAACATATAATAATTTACGCATCATACAATTACTTTTTCAGTTCCAGTTTTTCAGCGAAATAATCACAAAAATCCTTCATGGTTGCCGTCATTTTTTCGTCTTGTGTGGCTCGTAGAAAGGTGTTGCTCATTTCAACCAAAGTTTGATGGAAAAACAATTTCATTTCATCCACAGGCATGTCTTTTGTCCATAGATCAATACGCAAAGTTTCCTGGGCATTGCTATCCCAAACTGAAAGCATCATCGCTTTAGCTTCTTCCTTATTGATGCCACCATCTTGAGCGGTCCAGCTTAATTTCTCCGGAACACGATTTTCGTCAAGTTCAACCTCCAATTCTATTTTTGATTTTAAAATTTCTGACATTACTTTCTTGGTTTGAATTTTGAATTTTTAAAAATTTCGTCGGCATCTTTTTGAAGCATTTCCATTAATGAAACCTCATTATTCTTCATATATGCCTTAACAATCTGCCAACCAATGTATTGACCAATCCTTCCTGGCGACTCTCCATCCAATTCCAAATAAAATTTTGAAAATGGCGCATCTGCCATAAAGCGACTTGGAAGGGAAGTGTCTGTACTATAGAGCAATTCCCTTTCAATAAAATAGCTCCATATCTGTTCTTCATTTGCAATGGCCCATTCCATTTGTTCAGCTGTATATTCGATTTTCTCTGCATCCGATTTAAAAGGAATGACCATATCCTTGAAATACAGCTTTTTTCCGAAATAGATCATTTCGTCCAAAAGTGATTTTCGCTGTTGTTGAAATATATAATTTTCGGCGTATTTACCCGCTATGTCAGTTACAATATTGTATGCATTCATATTTTGTGCAATATATCTTGGAATATCTGTATAAAATTTGTGATCTGTGCCCAGGTAATTATCTAGCGCAATGATCAACAAGGAATCCGTGACTATGGTCTTATTTCTATAATCCACATAGGAGGTTATGGTAATAATGCGTGGTTCGGAAAAGGTGTTGTCATAATATTTTAAATGTTGAAACAAAATTCGAATATCCTTCTGTACTTCATCAAAATGAGCAAACGACTTTTTTACTTCAAAGGATAATTCTTGCTGCAGGGTATCATTCATTTGCTGTATCCAAAGTGAATCTGGGATACGGTCCGAAAACAAAAAAGGATAGGTTGCTTTCATTTTAGGGAGGTCATCGGTAGAAGCATTTGCAAAGGCCAAATCAACTCGCTCAACATTGACATCAACTTCAATTTCATCGATTTCATTCTCCAACTTGCTTTCATTCTTGCATGAGACAAAAACAGCAAGAACCATTATAAAAACACCTATTTTCTTCATATGTAAAATTAGAGCAACTTAAACGCGTTTAATTTTTATAAATTACGCGATTGCGTTATTTTTGTTTAGCAAAGATACTATTCTTTACCATAAAACCTTAACCACATGAATACCCAAAAAGTTATTGACCACATAGTAAAATGGCTAAGAGATTATGCCACAAATGCAAAGGTGAATGGATTTGTTATTGGAATTTCCGGAGGCATCGATTCGGCAGTGACATCTACTTTATGTGCCAAAACGGGATTAAAAGTGTTGTGCCTTGAAATGCCCATCCATCAGGCAGCCAGTCATGTGAGTAGAGCTGAAGAACACATCGCTCAACTGAAAAAACTTTTTCCGAATGTTGATGATAAGCGAATTGACTTAACTCCAGTTTTTGAAGAATTCAAAACAGAGGTTTCATTAGATGAAAAACAGACTGTTGTGGATATGTCATTGGCCAATACAAGAGCTAGGTTGAGAATGACCACCTTATATTACCACGCAGGGCTGTATGGATTGCTTGTAGCAGGCACCGGAAATAAAGTTGAAGACTTCGGTGTTGGGTTTTATACAAAATATGGCGATGGCGGGGTAGATTTAAGCCCCATTGCAGATCTGATGAAATCTGAAGTTTATGTACTTGCAGAGCATTTGGGTATTCCAAAATCCATCGTCAATGCCGCGCCAAGTGATGGACTTTTCGGTGATTCCAGAAGTGACGAAGACCAGATTGGTGCAACGTACCCAGAATTGGAATGGGCAATGAAAATGAGTGAACAAGGAAAAACTCTAGAGGATTTTGAAGGGCGACAACAAACTGTGTTTTCTATATTCAAACAAAGAAATGCAGCCAATAAACATAAAATGTTACCCATACCTGTTTGTGAAATCCCTAAAGATTTAAAATAATTGTTGATTTTCTATTTAATATAAAACACGTCTATCGTTTTTTTTGTTACATTTACAAGTCAAATCTCCACAAAAATTGAATTAAAACATTTTTTTTAATTCACCCTATTTTATTATTACTAACTAACTAAAGTTTATTATTATGATTAAGGTATTAGTTGTGGATTCTCATCCCATTGTAAGTACAGGGCTCAAACTTCTTTTTGAAACCAACCCTGACATTGAAGTTATTGGAACCATAGGCAGCGGTGTTGAAATTTTTGAATTCATAAGACGGCATCAAGTTGATATTATTATATCTGAAATTGACCTTCCAGAATTAAATGGAATTACAGCGCTTCGGGCTATAAAAAAAGAGCATCAAGAAGTAAAGGTCATCATGTTCAGCTACCAACCGGAAGAAATTTACGCAATCAGTACCATAAAAGCTGGTGCCTCAGGCTATCTTCACAAGACGGTTTCCACCGACACCATCAGAGAGGCTATTTTAAAGGTTCACAATGGTGCGATTTATTTGAGTGAAGCAATGAACAAACACCTGAACTACAACGATACCAAAAACAAGAAAAATAGATTGTTCAAGCGATTGTCCACACGTGAAGTAGAGGTTTTGAAATTGCTTTCCACAGGTAAGAAAAATAAGGAAATCGCGCAAGAACTCGAAATCAATGAAAAAACGGTCAGTACATATAAAGCACGTTTGTTCAGAAAATTGCATGTTACCAATTTGGTGGACTTGATTCATCAAGCGAAACATAAGGAACTGGCTTAAGGCTTTCCTCCCACCACTTTACCCAATTTTTTTGACAGTAATGTTTTTAGCCTTAAATAGTCCCTGATATCTTCCATGATTGGAAGTGTATTGACTTCAGGCCGCGCGGTTTCGGTCTGGTATTCTAACACTTTTTGGTCGATTAAAAAACATCGCAAACTTAAAATTGTTTGTGTGACCAATTGCGAAACGGTCTCTTTCTTTTCCTTTGGCACAATATGGTTGCGCTGCCAATCATGAAGTCGATATCGCTCGTCATTCATTAATATCGTAGTCACCTCATTGGCCATCTCTTGATTGAGCTTGCCTATAAAATCCTTTAGCTGAAAGTTTTCCGCTTGATGCAACGTATCAATAATAGAGTAATACAAAGTTTTAAAATTAGCATCTGAAAATTGCATTTCGTCCTCTTGAAGGTCGAGATAGATTTTCTCGAAAACTTTAGCCTTATGAACTACAGGTTCCAAATTCAAATCGCCTGTGGTTTCGTCTTCCTTTAAGACCAAATCCTCAAAGTTTTCTATTTCGTTCCCATACAAAAGCAAGATTTCAATGATTTTTCTTTCCAACTCATATTGATAATCGATTTTTTGAGTTGGCTGTTCATGTCTGATGACATTGAAAGCTTTTTGATCGGTTTTATAACTTTTATTTGCTTCCTGATGCTCCTTTTTACTGATTTGCGCCAACGTGCTGAACAAAACCTCCTCACTGATATCCATGATCCGAGAACATTCCTGAATATATATTTCACGTTTGATAGGGTCAGGGATTCTGGAAATACTGTTGACGATTTCCCTTATGGTTTCTGCTTTTTTAATGGGATCATTGTGAGCATCTTCGACCAAAAGTGCGGCCTTGAATTGTATAAAATCTTTTGCGTTTTCTTCAAGATACATCGATAATTCTTGAAGGGTATTTTGTTTTGCAAAGCTGTCTGGATCTTCACCATTAGGGAACATCACAACTTTTACATTCATTCCTTGCTCCAAAATCAAATCGATTCCTCTTAATGAGGCACGGATTCCTGCAGCATCACCATCAAAGAGTACTGTTATATTTTTGGTCAGTCGGTTGATGAGTCTTATTTGCTCTGGAGTCAACGCAGTACCAGATGATGCAACAACGTTCTTGATACCAGTTTGATGGAATTGAATCACATCTGTGTAACCTTCCACCAAAAAGCAATTGTCTTCTTTGGCAATAGCTTGTTTCGCATGAAACAAGCCATAAAGAATCTTGCTTTTATGGTACACTTCACTTTCGGGAGAATTGACATACTTTGCCGCTTTTTTATCAGCAATCAAGATACGACCTCCAAATCCCAAAATACGCCCACTCATACTGTGGATCGGGAACATGACACGGCCTTTGAAACGATCGAATTGCTTATCTTCCTTGATAATGGTCAAACCTGTTTTTTCTAGAAATTGCAATTGATAGCCTTTTTTCAAGGCTTCATCCGTGAAGGCCTGCCATTCATCCAAAGAATAGCCAAGATTGAAGGTTTTTATGGTGTCATTGGTAAAACCACGCTCTTTAAAATAACTTAAACCAATGGCTTTACCCTGGTCTGTTTTTTGAAGTATATTTTGGAAATACTCATTTGCAAATTCGTTGACCAAATACAGGCTTTCACGTTCGTTGGCCTCATCTTTTTGCTCGTTGGTCTGTTCGGTTTCCTCTATTTCTAAATTGTATTTTCTAGCCAAATACTTGATAGCTTCTGGATAGGTAAAATGCTCATGTTCCATTAAAAAGGTCACCGCATTGCCGCCCTTTCCACTACTGAAATCCTTCCAGATTTGCTTCACTGGAGATACCATAAAACTTGGTGAACGCTCATCACTGAATGGGCTCAATCCTTTGTAGTTGCTTCCCGATTTTTTTAAATTGACAAAATCACCAATCACTTCCTCAACCCGGGCTGTTTCGAATACTTGTTCTATAGTGGATTTTGAGATCAATAGATTTTTTATATGAATTGTAAATGTACTGTAAAAGATAATGTTGAAAAAATTTGATATCATTCAAATTAATCAAATAGCCTTAAAAACATGATTATTATCATATTTCCTTATGGTTTTGTTTGTTAACTTCACTCCGAATAATTTTAACCAAACAATAAGCAAAAACTTCACTTATGGAACAAAAAGAAACAATTACCAAAATTTTTAGAATACTATTGGGGATATTCTTAATAGTGTATGCCTTGAATCAATTCTTTCACTTTTTACCTTTGAGTTATGGTCAGATGCCAGAAAACAGTAGAGATTTTCTTGATGCGGTCGTCATTTATTTGCCTTTCTTGTATATTTTTGAGATGCTGATTGGTGTGTTACTGATCTTAAACAAATGGACCAAGTTTATTCTGATAGTCATATTTCCATTATCACTGGCATTCTTGATTTTTAATTTCACAAATAATGACATGACCAAAATTTTCCCCGCGCTTTTTGTGGCCTTCTTGAACGTGTTTTTGTTATTTAAAAACAAAGAAACCTATAAACCATTATTTGCGTGAAATCATCGATCATAATCAAAAAGCTTCAAGGCATATCCTGAATCTTTTTGATTTATGGAAATCTTGCCTAGTCCAAATCCCATCGTAATCCCAGTGACACATTATTTTGGTCGACGAGTTGATCGTTAAATAGATTATTTAAATTATATTTTGCGTAGATACTGAAATCGCCAACGCCTATATAACCGCTTAGCCCATACACAAAGTTAGTTGTGTTGAAGTCCTGTTTTGATTTTAGTTTTTGTTCATCGCCATCTTCCTTGAATTTCAGTTTTTGTTGTGTGCTCAAATTGACCCCTGCAAAACCGCCCAGTCCTATTTTAAATTGCTCATCATTAAAATATCTAATACGGTCGCCATAATCTTTCATTCTGGAAGGTCCAAATTCGAAATGCAATGGCACGACCAAACTGGTAGTTCTAAATTTAGATTTTTTTAATTCCAATGGAAATTCTTCCAAATTGGTTTGATTGCCATTTTCAACGAAATAGAGATTGTCCTTGATAGATAATTTGTTCCACTGAAAGGATACACCATAGGTCATCCTGACAAAATTTGAATTTTTCAAAAGGCGTGTTTTCCATATCCAACCCAATTCCACAAAACCAGATCCACCAATTTCATAAGGCGAGTCGTCTATACTTTGGCCGTCTATAATTGTATTGTTTAAACCAATGGCAAAGAGTAATTGATTAGAAGTTCTGATATCATACTTCGATGCTGTCTCATTTCGAGATTTTATTTTAAAGTAACGACCATTACCTCCAATGGAAATGGAGTAGTTGTTGTCATTGTCAATGGAATTATTTTTTGGATTACGCTTTAACAATGCTATTTGATTATCGATAATCGCTATTCGATTTTCAATATTCAAAGCGTGTTTTGTGGCAGCTTCCTGTTTTAATTCGTCTGCTTTTTCAACAGTGATTTCGCCTTTTTCCAATTGCTGATTTATGGCTTCAACTTCAACTTTTAAAAGGTCTTTTTCTTCTGTGACGATGGCTTCTTTAAGCTGTTCAAGAGTTTCAATTTTGGCACTATTGTTCGCTTTTTGAATAGTGTCTTGGGCATTTGTTGTTCTTGCGATTAAGCATAGGCTCATCAGCACAATAATTTTTGTAATTGTCTTCATTTGTGTTCGATTTTTAATTGATGTATTTATTTCTAATTCAAGAGATTCCTGCCTTCGCAGTAATTATTTAATTATTTCTTTCGGCAACTGCAGTTTTTACCGATTCATAACCGGATTGTAAAGCTTCAAAAACTTTACTCCTGAACGATTGTTGTAAATCTGCTTCAACGTCTTGCAGCAGGGCATTGGCATCAACCGTTCTGGTATGTTCGTTATATAATTTATTATTTAGGATTTCCTTTTGTGCTTTTTTGAGCAAACTATCTATTTCTGCATCTGAAACAGCCTGACCTTTTGCATTCAATTTCCTGATTTGAGCTACGACATCCTGTATTTTCTGATCTTCAAATTTTAGTATAGTCTGTTTGATTGCCTTGACGCTTTCTATGGCTTCATATGACGGGCTTTTTTCAACATTGGCCACTTTACTTTCTTCTGAAAGGCTTTTATCAATTGCTTCAATATTTGAAATTTTATTATTCACTTTCGAATTTGAATTAGAGTGACTTTCATATTTTTTTGTTGGAACAACTTCTTCGATTGAGACATGCGAAGCCTGGGCTTTATTGTTGATGGTCTCCTCTTTTTTCTCCGGAAGCGCAGCTTCATTCGAATCCACGACGGTTGGTGTCGTATTTTGAATAGGTTGGTTATTGAAATACAACGCAGTTATAAACACAATACCAACAATACTTGCGGCAATTCCAAACCACCAAAACATGGATTTGTTTTTGATATTTTGCTCTGCATCCAGACGGTTGGCCAATGTAGCCCAGCTTTCTGGGGAAGGTTGCAACGTTCTTTTTTCGAGCCTGTCCTTCATTTGTTCTTCCTGTTTAATTGGTGCCATATCCTGTTTTGTTTAACACGTTTATTTTTTGCTGCAAGAGTTGTCTTGCTTTGAACAGTTGTGATTTTGATGTGCCTTCTGATATTTGAAGAATCTCGGCAATTTCTTGATGTTTATACCCTTCGATGGCATACATGATGAACACCATTTTATATCCTTCAGGCAAATCATCAATCAATTGCTGAATTTCAGCAACTTCAATTTCAGTATTGATGTTATTACTTGAATCCTGATTGACGGCAATCTCATCGACAAAAAACTCCACACTCTTTTGCTGTCGAAGAAACGAAATGGCTTCTCTTACCATAATCCGTCTCAACCATCCTTCATAACTGCCTTCATTCTTGAAAGAGCTTAAATGAGTAAACGCCTTAAAAAATCCATTCAGCATTACTTCTTCCGCTTTGTGTAAGTCCTTTACATAATACCGACAAACGCTCAACATTTTGGGTGCATGCAATTCATACAACACGTGTTGTGCTTCGCGATTGTTTTTCGAGGCCAATCTGATTAGTTCAGTTGTGTTGTTATGAAGTTGGATGACTTTCAAAGCGATTTTATTAGGTCTTCTAATAATTAAGACGCAAAAGATGTGCAAATGGTTGCCTGTGTGTCGGGTATTTGTTGTTTAGCTGTTTGTTTTTGAGATGTTTGACATTGATTATCAATAATTTAAAAAAAATAATTGTTTAAAAAAACTTCGAGCTTCCTTCTATTTTACTTTTTTCTATCTATGACATAATTGACCATTAATATCAAGGAGTCTTTAAATTGAGATTTCTGATATGAGTTTAGCAAGCTGAGCGCTTCTTCTTTAAAATCAATCATCTTAGAGACGGCATAATCCAAACCACCTTTGTTTTTGACAAACAGAATGACATCTTGAACGCGTTTTTTGTCTTTATTATGATTCTTTACGGAATTGATAAGCCATGTTTTTTCAGGCTTAGAAACATTGTTCAAAACATAGATCAAGGGCAAAGTCATTTTTTGCTCTTTTATGTCAATTCCTATTGGCTTTCCGATTTGATCCTCTCCATAGTCAAACAAGTCGTCTTTGATTTGGAATGCCATTCCGATAAGTTCGCCAAATTTTCTCATTTTTTCGACATCATCAGAATTGGGCTTTACGGATGCAGCACCAAGACTGCAACAGGCCGCAATAAGCGTTGCTGTTTTTTGCCGAATGATTTCGTAATATATTTCTTCTGTTATATCGAGCTGGCGCGCCTTTTCAATTTGAAGTAATTCGCCTTCGCTCATCTCTCTTACTGCCACCGAAATGATTTTAAGAAGGTCAAAATCGTTGTTGTCTATGGACAGCAACAAGCCTTTCGATAAGAGATAATCACCAATTAGGACAGCAATTTTGTTTTTCCACAAGGCATTGATGGAGAAAAAGCCACGACGTCTATTGCTATCGTCCACAACATCGTCATGTACCAAGGTTGCCGTATGTATCAACTCAATGACCGCAGCACCGCGATATGTGCGCTCGCTTACCTGACCATTATCCACCATTTTAGCCACCAAAAACACGAACATAGGTCGCATTTGCTTTCCTTTTCGGTTGACTATATAGGTAGTAATGCGATTTAGCAACGCCACTTTGCTCGACATGGAAAGGAGGAACTTTTGTTCGAAAAGCTCCATCTCATAGGCAATTGGCTGTTTTATCTGTTCAACGATTTTCAATAAGTAGCGGATAAACTATGTAACACAAACGTACTAAAAATCGTTGGGAAATGCTATGCTTTATTTCTGTAGAGCGATTTGTCTACAGAGTTTATCATAGCATCTCTATCCAATTCAACACCAATAAATGAGATGATTTTATCTATAGACTCTTTTGTATTGTCTAACACGTCCTTATAATTTAAATAAATGAGCTCCACTCCTGGTTCTTTATCTTTCCAGTTTTCAACTTTATTAAGTTGTTTGGTGTAGGCATCAAATAGTTTTAATGGCAAAGTATCAGGATCCCTTCCAATCATTTTTTGTTGTGACTTTACTACTTCCGTTAAATCACGATTCATAAAAATGACTTTATAGCGATATTTTGGATCCAAGTATTTCAAAAGAGGCGCTACCACTTTTACCGTTTTATTCCGTGCCAAATGAAGCCAGGTATTATCTTTATGCACTGACATCACTGGATCATACTCAAAATAACCTTTAGGATTTGATGGGTCTGGTTTTCTGTTGTCATCTGTTAAAATATCAAGACCTCCATTATGTAGCATTTGCATCATCAAAGAAGTTCCTGAACGCGGAAGACCAGAAACTACTACGATTTGATCTTTTCTATATTTTGAAGAACCTTTATCCTTGAGCACAAAAGGTTGAGCAATTCTTTCTTCGAGATTTTCAATGGCTCTTTCTGCGCGATGGAAGGTTTTTGGTGTCAATCTTGCAGCTGTTTCAAAAGCGATCTTTGCATTTTTCAAATCGCCCAATTTCTCTAAAGCTGTTCCCAATACATAATGCGCCCTTGAAAAATATTTCACCAATTCAATACTGGTAAGTGCTGAATCCACCGCTTCTTCATATTCACCTAAAGCTATCATATTTTCTGCAATTGCCACATGGTATTTTGCATTATCAGGTGCAATTTCTACAGCCTTCTCATAAGCTTCTTGAGCCTCTTCATACTTACAAAGTTGGTGCTTGATTTTTCCAATTTTAAACCAAAGTTCCGGATTGTTATTTCTATTCTGCGATTGTGCAATTTCTAAGATTTTTAGGGCTTTTAAAGGCATGCCTTGACCAAGTAAAATTGAAGACTCTGAAAAAAAGTGGGCATACTTGATAGTGGTTTTTTGCAATTTGAGGTCATCCAGATATTTTTGTGCAAGTTCAAAATCTTCCAATTCAAGGCTAATATTAACTAAATCCATATAATACGGTGTAATGTCTATAGGTTCCTTTTCTTGGATAAGTTCTAACAAGATATCTGTAGCTTGATTATAATTTTTCTTTCCCAAATGCACTCTTGCTAAATTATGTTTTAAATCGCATTTTGTCTTCTTTACAGCATTCTCAACTTTTTCGTCAGGTCTTTCGACATATCCAAGTTCTATAAGTTGTTCCATGGTTTCATCATCCGAAAACTTATCCATTTCAACTTTAAATTTCAATTCGGCGAAGTCACCCTCCACATGCTCCCAACTTGGGATGTATTTAACGTCCTTAAGGTTTTTAAATATGTCTAGAGCTACTTTGCCATCCATATCTTCTCCAATCGGCAAATTAAAATGGTGCAGTATTGTCGGAGCGATATCAATCAGCCCTAAACCATATATTTTTTCATTTTTCTTAATGTTAGGCCCAGTGGCCACAAACATTCCGAATTGGCGGTGATCCATTGCCGCTGCGGCCTGTACCTTTGGCATTTCAACAAGCCTATTGCCTTCTGATTCAAACCCATGATCTGACATTACAATCACTGTTGTATTATCATCTACCAATTCCATTGTTCTTTCGAGCATCATATCTTGAAATTTATAAGCGCCAATCACAGCTTCATTATAGATTTCAAATTGCTCCTGAGACACGTTTGCCAATTTTGGCGGATAGAATTTCATATAGGAATGACAAAAATGATCAATAAGATCATAATACACAGCCATAAAATCCCATTCGGTAGTTCTAAGGAGTTTGGTAGCTGCGTTGTGCACAGACACATTTTCTGATAATATTTTTGTAAATGCCATTAGGCCTTTATCCTTTTCCTGATCTATTTTGATGGCTTTTGGAATGAAAGGAAGTACATGTTCAGTCGTCACCTCGTGAGGAAACATTCTTAAATCCTTGAATTCATTTTCCAATTCCTTGGGATGTATGGTTCCCTCTAGTATTGGCTTTTGCTTTTTAGGATCCATAGACACTTTCTGGAATTTATCCGATATTATAACACCACTAATTGGCTCTGCCGGAAAACTCGGCCACCATCCTACCAAATTACTTTTTAAGCCTTGATTGTGTAAGATGTTCCATAACGCTCTTACTTTCCTTGAAGAGGTAGTGACTGGCCTTATGCCATCATTGTTTTTCATAACCTCTATAAAACCTAATACGCCATGCTTATCAGGTGTTTTTCCAGTAGCTACAGATGACCACAACATGGGAGAATAAGGTGGATTCATAGTGCTCATATTTCCATAGACCCCATTTTCAATCATCTTCTTTAAGGTGGGCATTTGACCATTAGCCAATAACGGTCCGATAATCTTCCAATCTGCTGCATCCCAACCGATTAATAATAATTTACTTTTATTCATTCACCTCTTCCTTATTAGCATTTTTTTTTGATTTTCGCCAAGCTTCAAATGCAATATCGCCATAGGCCAATAATCCCAAATTACTATCTTTAGGTATGTTAGAAATATCAATTACCCTTCTATCTTTCAAAGCAGTTTTTATAATTTCCATTTAATATTTTTTATATGTATTTATTTATTTCTATATTTATATTTATTTAAAAATAATTTTAATCCTTAAAATCAAAAATACATGAAAAAAATTACTTCTGAAAAACTTTTAAAGTATGGCGCCTTCTCTGTCGCGATAATGGGTGTTGCGAATGCCAATGGCCAAATAGTATATACTGATATTGCTGATGCTACTGTTGCTCCAGGTGGAAATTATGTTCTAGACCTCAACAGTGATGCTACAGGCGACTACACGCTCAGGGTTAACACCGCAGCTAATTTTGCATTTATATTTCCTGATTCAGGACCCGCCGCAACTGTTTATAACTCAAATGCCATTGTTGGTTTTGCCCAAAGCGGTTTTTTTTATCCCTCCAATTTAGCACCAGGAACAGTAATAGATGCTACCAACGGTGTTTTTTCATCAGCCAGAGGCGATTTTAATTATGATGGTTGTTCCTATCCTGGAAGCGAGTTTTGTGGCGGTACAGATGGCTATGTAGGATTCCATTTGATGTTAGGTGCCAACACGCATTATGGTTGGGCCAGAATTCAGGTTGCTGCAGATGCTTCGAGTATTATAGTAAAAGATTATGCCTATGAGGCAACTCCTGGTGCATCAATTCAAGCAGGCCAAACATTAGGTGTCGACGAAAACTCTATTAACAACGTTAGAATAGTTGCTTCAGAAAAAAGCATCTCTCTTTTTAATGTACCGGAAAACACGAACTTTAACTTATTTTCCATTTCTGGGCAGTCTTTAATGAAAGGATCCACCACTGGCAATATCTATGTGATTGAAGCCAATTCGACAGCTACCGGTGTGTATATCTTGGAGTTAAACGATGTTAACACAAATACCGTCATTAGAAAGAAAATAACTTTGTAAGAATAATTTAAATGACATTAACAGAAACTGCTTTCTATTTGAAAGCAGTTTTTTTTATACCTTATTGGCCAGTTGCCCACAAGCAGCATCAATATCCTTGCCCCTAGAACGTCCCACTGTTACAGTGATGTTATTATTTTCGAGCATGGAAATGTAAAGGTCCAATGCTTTTATGCTGGCTTGTTTGAACTCACCTTCATCGATGGGATTGTACTCAATTAAATTGACCTTGCTTGGTGCAAATTTGCAAAATTGAATCAACGCATCAACATCTTTTTTGGTGTCGTTGATGCCTTCCCAAACCAAATATTCGTATGTAATGGTATTCTTGGTCTTGGCATACCAATATTCCAAGTCTTCCCTTAGATCTGCTAATGTGGCTGTGACCGCTAGTCCTGCCGGCGAATGGTATAGCTATACTTCCACGGTTAGTGGAATTGCAAATGTTACCACAGATTTGTCCCATAATGCTGGCGGTGATACACGTCTGCATGTTTATACCGGTAGTTGCGGAGCTTTGACTTGTTTGGCAGGTAATGATGATATCAGTGCTTCCAATTATCTTTCGAATGAGTGTTTTCCAATTTCATCAGGAACTACGTATTATATCGCATGGGATAATCGCTGGAGCAATGATGGTTTTGATTTTACTTTAACCGAGACTGCTGTAAGTTGTGATACTACAAGTCCTTATTCATATGATTTTACCACTATCAATCAATTTCTTGCATGTTACACCATTGAAAATGCCAATGCTGATGCAACCACATGGGGATATAATAACGGTAATGATTTTAATGGTGATTTGGTTAACGACGGGGTTGGAATTGTCTTTCCTACAGCTGCAAATGTGGTGAAAAACGACTGGTTATATTTGCCTGTTTTTAATGGTGTCGCAAATGCTGAATACTCTATTACTGTAGTTTACAATGCATTTAACAATCCATCACATGCTGCCATGGAATCTTTCGAAATTGTTGTTTTGGATTCGCCATCCTCAAGTGCTACTACGCAGACCAAAATTGGAGCTTACAATGGCATTACACAGAGTGGTGTATTGGCATCTTTGGAGCAAAATGCCTATTCGAGCACGGCAACCTATACGCGTACTGCAGATGGAGATTTCTATTTTGGACTCCATGCAACAACTCCATCCGCTAATAGTGGTATTTTAATACTTTTTAATGTAAGCGTAAACGAAACCTTGGGTATTGATGAATTTTCCAACAATTCATTCTCCCATTTTTACAATAAGAATACAGATATTCTAAATTTAGAGTCGTCAGATTTGGCATTTGATAATCTTAAACTATTCAATCTTTCGGGACAGGAAGTTAAAAACCATAATCTATCCCAAACATCTGAGACTATTTCTTTGGGAGACATTAAGGATGGTATTTATATGGTAAAGGTGATGATTGATGGTCAAATTCAAACTTTCAAGTTGTTAAAATATTAAGATTTGCTTTGTTTATAATCTTTAAAAGCTGCAATCAAAATTTTGAGTGCAGCTTTTATTATGCTTTATTTCTGTAGAGTGAGACATCTATGGAGGTCTTTATAGCTTCCTTCTCCGTTTCAATACTTATAAAAAAGATGATTTTACATCAATATTGGGAAACTAAAAAATTGAGCAAAGAACACAACTTTTATCCATTTGTTCTATACCTAATAAATTCAAAAGCGTGCTTTAAAATGCACGCTTTTGTTTTAAAACTAATTTTAAAGAATTATTTTAGAAGAATTTTAAATGTTTTGACCTGACCTTCAGCTGTGGCTTTTGCCAAATAAATACCAGGATTTAAATCAGATATTGATACAGTTGCCCTACTTGAATTTAATCTCAACTGTTTCACTTCTTTTCCTAACAGGTCAAAAATTGTAACTTCTTCAATTTGTGTTGAAGACACTAGGTTTAAGTTTTTTGAATGGTCCACAAAATAAGTGAAATCATCAAATGTATTAACTGCAATCCCTAAAGTTTGCTGTCCAGTTAACAAAGACTCCCCTGCCACAGAGTTATATGCAAAGTCCTTTATAACCAAAGACGTTCTATCAACAGCTAGGTCCAATCTTGCCCAACCAAAATGTGTTGCGCCACCAATATCAAAAACAAGGCCTACATAGCCATCTGTTACACCACCACACCAGTCGCTAGAATAGGCACAATTAACTCCAAAATACAATGTCCCTGTAGAACCTATAATGTTGTTGTTGCCATCAACCGTGGCATTTGCTGGAAGGTTAGACGGATACGCATACGATGGAGCAAAGCCAACAAAACCATTCGGGCCACCAACAGCAGTACCTGCAGCGGTTATTGGTAGAAGAAATGCACCATTAGCATTATTTACCACCTGGTAATCATTTACCCCGTTTACATCAATATCTAAATTGACAAATGTTGGACCTCCTGGCAATAAAGTTACGTCAGCAATATCTGTGTAGATAATTTGTCCAGACGCATCTGCAATGCCCATGATGGCGGCAGACAATGCTCCATACTTTAAAAGTTTTTTAGATAAGTCTCCTTGAGTAGTTTTTTTCATATTTTTAAAATTTAATTGATTGAAGGTTATTCAGCATTAATTTAACTTAAATTTGATGTGAATTTAATTACTAAATCTCTCAAAAGCAAGGAATTATAGATGAAAAATAAAAAAATTAGTGAAACATTAATGTTTACCAAAGAAAATTATCCTATAAGTAGCTCATTGGGATTGTTGGCCTATGGTGATATTGCATTTAAATTTTGGAGAAAAGTGAAAAAAGAAACCCAAGAAAATGAGCAATAACAAAAAGAAGCTTTTACTGATAGGATGGGATGCCGCTGATTGGAAACTGATTTGGCCACTTATAGCCAAAGGACAGATGCCAGCTTTAAAATCCGTTATTGAAGACGGGGTCTATGGTAATATGAGCACTATGAACCCTCCATTTTCACCTATGCTATGGACTAGTGTTGCCACAGGGAAAACACCTGACAAACATGGTGTACAAGGTTTTATTGAGTTGATGCCAGATATGCAGGGATTAAGACCCGTTACCACAAACTCTAGAACCACGAGAGCACTATGGAACATCTTTCACAACCAAGGTTTAAAAAGCAACGTTGTAGGTTGGTGGCCCAGTTTTCCAGCAGAACCTATTAACGGTATAATTGTTTCAGATAAATTTCAAAAAGTAAACAAAGATCCAAAAAAACCCTCACCAATTATTGATGGTTGTATTCACCCAAAGTCTATGGTGGCCGAGTTGAAAAACTTAAGAATGTTTCCTCATGAGATTACCAGTGAACATGTCCTCCCTTTTATACCTCTAGCGGCCAAAGTAAATCAAGAAAAAGATAATGGTCTTACAGCCTTTGCTAAAATGATGTCGCAAACTGTTTCTCTGCACAATGCTTCAACTTATTTACAACGAACGACAGAATGGGATTTTATGGCTATTTATCACGATTATATAGATCATTTTTGCCATGCTTTCATGAAGTTTCATCCACCACATTTATCTGCCGTGCCTAAAGATCTGTATGAAATCTATAAGGATTGTATTAATGGAGCTTATAGGTTTCAAGACATGATGCTGGGACGAACTTTGGAATTAATAGATGATGATACAACCGTAATCATCATGTCTGACCATGGTTATGAATCTGGTATAAATCGAATATTAAAGATGCCTAAATTGAATGCGGCACCAGCACTTGAACATCGCCAATTTGGCATTTTTGTCGCCAAAGGTCCGAATATCAAAAAAAGCGAAAAAGTGTTTGGCTTGGGCCTTATAGATATTGCGCCTACTATATTACATCATTTTGGCTTGCCAATTGGTAAGGATATGGATGGCAAGGTCGCCTTGGACATCTTCGAAAATCCTAATGAACCAAAATACATTAAGAGTTGGGATGATCTAGATGGCGATTTTGGAGAGTTGGAAAAAGAAATGGTTGATCGATATAGCGATTATGAAGCTATGGAACAACTTATTGAACTCGGTTATATTGATCGTCCTGACGAGAAAAAAGAGGTTGCCATCAAAAAAACCAAATGTGATCTAAAACAGAATCTTGCTAGCGTCTTTTCGGGTAAAAAAGATTTTGAAAAAGCAAAAGACATTTTACTCGAACTTATCACTGAAAAAGAACCTATTGATATAGCCCCATATTTGTCAGACCTGATATCGGTTTGCTTATCTACGAAAGCATATGATGCCGCAGAAAAATATTTAGAACAGTTAAAAAATCAAAAAACTACAATTAACTTCAATTTCTATTTTATTGAAACGGAAATACTAACAGGAAAAGGGCAATATAATGAAGCTATCAAATTATTGGAAACCGCTACACCCACCAGACGAACTAGCGCTGAATATTTCTTTAGATTGGGAAATCTTTATGCCATGCTAGCAAATTACGAATTGGCTAAAGAGCATTTGGAAAAAGCCATTGCCATTGAACCAGACAAGGCAAAATACCAACGTTTGATGGCAGAAATATACTACCAAACAAAAGACTATAAAGAGTCAGCCGAACACGCTTTAACTGCCATAGAATTAGTAAAATATTTTCCTAATGCCCATTATACTTTAGGCAAAGCACTTGAAAAGCTCGGAGATTTAGCCAATGCACAAATAGCATTTGAAACTGCGGCCGCTTTAAAACCAAAAACTTTTAAAGTTGCCGAAATTGCCAAAGAGAATATTATTAATAAACTATCAAAACCTGAAAATGAACGGGATACAGTAAACAATTATTATTATAAAAACCAAATAATTATAGTCTCAGGATTACCCAGATCCGGGACCTCCCTGATGATGCAAATGCTTGATAAAGGAGGTCTTAATATCCTTACCGACGGTAAACGCAAGGCCAATGACTCTAACCCCAAAGGGTTTTACGAGTATGAGCCTGTTATGAGTATCCATAAAGATAACAGTTGGTTAGAAAAAGCTCAAGAGCATGTAGTGAAAGTTGTAGCACCTCTGCTTAAGCATCTCGATACTCAGTATCGCTACAAGGTAATCTTTATGACAAGAGATGTGAATGAGGTTGTGGCTTCACAACAGAAAATGATTGGAAAAGACCCTAAGAGCTATCCGATACACTTGGTAACCAATTATGAAAATCTAATAAAATCAACCGATACTTGGCACCATAATCAACCAGGCGTAGAACTTATTAAAATTAATTATGGAGAGGTCCTTGAATCACCAACAGAGACTTTGGGAATTTTGGAGGACTTTATTGGAATTCCGATAAATAAGTTGGAAGCCGCGAAATGTGTTGACAAAGCGCTATATAGAAACAAAAGTTAAGTATTGTTGAAATATAATATTTCCTCTTTTTATCCCTTATTCGCAAGTTGCCCACAGGCAGCGTCAATATCCTTACCCCTGGAACGTCTCACAGTCACCGTGATGTTATTTTTTTCGAGCATACTGATATACATATCCAAGGCTTGCTTGTTGGCTTGTTGGAATTCGCCGTCATCGATGGGATTATATTCAATTAAATTAACCTTACTTGGCGCAAACTTGCAGAATTGAATCAACGCCTCAACATCCTTTTTAGTGTCATTAATGCCTTCCCAAACCACATATTCGTAAGTGATTGTGTTTTTGGTTTTTGCATACCAATATTCTAATGCCTCCCGTAAATCTGCCAATGGAAAGGTAGCATTGAAAGGCATAATCGAAGTCCGAACCTCATCAATTGCAGAATGTAAGGACACTGCAAGCCCAAACTTTACCTCATCGTCCGCCATATTCTTGATCATTTTGGGCACGCCTGAGGTTGAAACAGTGATCCGTTTTGGTGACATTCCAAAACCTTCGGGCGATGTTATTTTATCAATTGCTTTAATCACATTATTATAATTCATGAGAGGTTCGCCCATTCCCATAAAAACGATGTTGCTCAATGGTCTGTCAAAATATAAACGGCTTTCTTTATCGATGGCCACTACTTGATCAAAAATTTCGTCCGGATTTAGGTTGCGCATTCGCTTAAGTCGCGAGGTAGCACAGAATTTACAATCCAGGCTACAGCCAACTTGGGATGACACACAAGCTGTGATTCTTTTTTCAGTTGGAATCAGCACTGATTCCACAATCAAACCATCATGGAGTCGTACAGCATTTTTTACTGTCCCGTCGGT
>JBGTDZ010000203.1:0-7295 GCA_041748055.1 Aquaticitalea sp. | reverse complement strand
CTTACCTTTTTCATAATGCTCACTGGCATTGATGAACAAAACATGATCTTCCTTTTTACACTTTTTCAATACCAGAATACAAACTGGGATTCCTGTTGAATAAAATAGGTTAGAAGGCAGACCAATAACAGTATCAATGTTGTTGTCTTTTAGAAGTTTAGTACGAATACGTTCTTCTGCTCCGCCCCGGAATAAAACACCATGTGGCAAGATGATAGCCATTGTTCCTTCAGTGCCTAAGAAATGAAAGCCGTGTAATAGAAAAGCAAAGTCGGCAGCTGATTTTGGAGCTAAACCATAACTCTTGAAACGGAAATCTTCTGCTAAAGTATCATTTGGTTCCCAACGTAAACTAAATGGTGGATTAGCAACTATCGCATCAAATTCAGTTTTCTTGGAGGGATTCATCTCATTCAATAAATCCCATTGGTTTTTTAGGGTGTCTCCGTGGAAAATCTCAAACTCGGTGTCTTTCATGCCGTGCAAGAGCATGTTCATTCTGGCCAAGTTATAGGTGGTGATGTTGTTCTCTTGACCATAGATTTTACCTATCGTTCCGCCATTGTCTTTGATGCGCTTTCTCACGTTCAATAATAAGGAACCGGAACCGCAGGCAAAATCCAACACTTTATCCAATTTGGTTCTCTTTCCTGTTGAAGGGTCTTGACCGTCTAAAGTGACTATCTCGGAAAGAATGGTTGAGATTTGCTGTGGTGTATAAAACTCACCTGCTTTTTTACCTGAACCTGCGGCAAACTGACCAATCAAATATTCATACGCATCTCCTAGTGTGTCTGTATCGGCAGAAAAATCGGCAATGCCTTCTGCAATTTTTTGGATGATGTTACACAACTTCCTGTTTCGTTCAACAGGTGTTTTTCCAAGCTTTTCAGAGTTCAGATTGATTTCGGAAAACAGCCCTTGAAAGGAGTTATCGAAAGATTCGTTTTCAATGTAGCGGAACCCTTCTTCCAAGGTGAACAATAACTCACCATCTTGCGTGCGTGCTAGTTCTGAAATATTGCTCCACAGGTGCTGTGGTTTGATAACGTAGTGGACCTTTCTTCGCATCTGCTTCTCAAACTCGGGGACATCTTCTTCGTTGGCAGTATACCAAAGTCCTACTGGTGTGCGCCCATCATCCTCCGCCAGTTTGGGGTAATCAGAACCCAATTCTTTTTTTGCCGATTCTTCGTAGTTATGCGATAGGTAACGTAAAAACAAAAACGATAGCATGTAATCACGGAAATCATCCGCATTCATGGCACCTCTTAAATCATTTGCAATGCCCCAAAGTGTATCGCCCAGTTTTTTATGTTGTTCTTTTTGTGTCATAATACTTTTAATCTTTAGGGATTATAAATCCGTATTTGTCCATAATCCTACCAAGTACTTCATTAAATAGTTCTAAGTTATCAGGTACAGGTTTGTCAATTTGCTGGTAATAAACATTTAAGTGTGAAAGGGCGTTCACTATAAAGGCTACACGATCCTTGTCGGTGATGCCAATTTGTTCCAAAACATAACTGAATTGACCAACGCCAAGAAATGATGCAATATTTTCCAAAACTTGCCTTAACAACGCGAAGTGATATGTATAAACTTCCGTTTCAACAGCTTGATTTAAGATTTGTAGTAATCTCAAATGGTATAGGAATACACCATTTTTGGTTTTTATCAAAG
Source organism: Aquaticitalea sp. (assembly GCA_041748055.1). Lineage (GTDB taxonomy): Bacteria > Bacteroidota > Bacteroidia > Flavobacteriales > Flavobacteriaceae > JBPOFM01. The sequence goes on along the minus strand of JBGTDZ010000203.1, from coordinate 5,612 downwards.
ACAAGTCATCTGTATTTCCCTCCAGGATAAATTCTTTGTATTTTTTTGACCTATCCCGGTTTCTGAATTTATCCGCGAGGTCGCCTTTGCCTAGCATATCCGATAAAATCGTAAGAAAACCGAAATGATGTGAAGTGATAATAATTTTTCTTTTTTCAAATTCTCTTACAATCAAGTCAAATACAGTATATGCTGTCACATAAATGTTGTGATCGTCCAAACTCGAAACAGGGTCGTCAATAAAGCAATGGGCACTTTGAGTATCTGCCCAACCTTCGACTTCCAATAAGGCCAAAAAGAAACACCATACGAAAATTCTCTCTTCACCTCTTGATATTTTTATTGGTGTACTTGTATCATCATTTCTGTAGAATGTTACTGAGTGATAACCTTTTTCAAGGTCTTTATGTGGGTTAAAAAAGAAGTTGTATTTTCTTCTGTAAGGCAAGAGTTTCTTTTCAACGTCTTCTTCCGTCATTGAACTGTGTAGCCGATTTAAGCTACTGGGTTTAATATCGAGTTTTATATTTTGCTCTCCATTATCATTGTCGTTATCCCAAACAAATAAATCCTCACTAAAAGCATTATAATAAACTCCAACGTGTTGACCATCATTTGGTGTTTTAGTGATGTTTTTATATTCAACAGACAGTCGAGTTTTTCCTGTAGCATTGAAGGCGTAGATAAGAATGATATTCTGTTTTGTATCTTTTAATTCTTGTGCTATTTCCGTTACTGTACTCATTATAAATTCTCAATATTTGGAAACAAACCCTGCATCAAGCCCTTTTTATGCAATTGCAACTGTTCTATTATCTCTGTTTGTGCATTGATTAACTCATCTAAAGCCGAAAGACAGGAAGCAATTTTTTGTTGTTCAAGCAAATCTGGTAACCGTACTTTTTGGGTATATAATTCTTTAAGAGAAATAAATGGTTGGTCACTACCGATAGACTTTCTTATTACAAATGCCTTGATAAATAAACTGCAAATCTGAAAAATGAATTCTTCATCAAGTGACTCTAACAATAGTTCTATTCTACCAACACGTTGATACAGCATCGATGGCTCATCAAACTTTGATAATCTGGCTATTTTCAACTCATTATTGGTTACTGGGCGATTTAATGCAAGTACGATATCACCTTCTTTTAAGAGTAATTCTTGATAAACGAATTTATAGTTATGAGGTAGGTGAATTGGACTCTTTTTCCATTTAACACTGCCATATCCAACATTCTCAATTTGTAGCAGTGGTATGCCATTATTCGAATATTCTGAAGCCTTAAATCCTTTTCCAGAGGTGATTTTTATAATTTCATCTGTCTTTTTCTCCACCCACTCTTCATCTTCCTCAAACTCCGGAAAACGAACCTTTGGCACGGTTTCTCCTTCTAGCGGGAAAAGGTTTTGCATCAAACCTTTTTTGTGGTCTTTGAGGACGTCCAGCTTTTCGTTGTGGGCGACTATCAGCTCATCTAAGGAAGAAATGCAAGAGGCGATCTTATGTTGTTCAGTTAAATTTGGATAAGGAAATGGAACGGTAAATAAATCTTTGCTATTTACTTGGAGTGCACCGTTTGCTCTTGCACCAACAGTAATAAATTTTCTTAGCCAATTTCCGTGTAGATTATTAACAAAAGGATACTTGGCAAATGGAGGAAAAATAATGTTTTCGTTAAATCGAAAACAGGTGAATATACTGTTGGGAACAGCTCCAGTCTGCTCATCTTCAAACATTGCTATCTCACCCTCCGCATAAAGTTTTGTTGAGCTTTTATTGTAAGCAAAATCAAGATTACGGATAACGTAATAGTTTTTATATGAATTGCCCGCTATCTCCCTTCCAAATTTTTCAATTTGCGACACAAGTCCAACGCCTGAAGTAATACTGATTAGCTTATACTTACGTCCTTTAGTTTTTTCAACAATTTCTTTACTTAAGTTTCCAAGTGGTTCAATTTTCCATTCTTCCTTATTCGCAAATTCAGGAAAACGAAGTTCAGGCATCAATTTTTTATCTTTACTCATAAGCTGTTAATCCTGAAATTTCACGCCCTTGGGCTAGTTTTTTTAATTGTGGTGCCAAGTCCTTCATCAAGGCTATTTCTGCCTTACTGCGCAGTTTCCAACCTAGTTCTAAGGGTTCCATGAGGTCGGTGAGTTTTTCTCCGTCAAAAATCATTCGGTTCATAATCTTCTCCACAAAGGTTTTTAAGTCTGCCGTTTGCAATCCATGGTCATTTGCAATCTTAGCCAGCTCTTTGTCGTATTTCTCTACCCTAAAGGTTTCATAGCCTTGACGTAGTGCCTCAACATCTTTTCCACTTTCCCAGTCCAAAATGTTAATATAGTCTGTCAAGTCTTCCTCTTCTTCCATTAGGTTTGAGTTGGATTTGAGCAAACTAATCACCTGAGACTTGGTCATTTTCTGTTTGGATGGCTTTTGCTGCGTGCTGTCGGCAATCAGGCTCATGATGTAATCGTAATCAATCACAGCAGAGGCAAAGAGAACAAACTCAAAATCCAGTTGCTGGATGTCTTCGGGTGCATCATCACCTTTTTTTTGTTGTATTTCTCGCAGCTGCTTGGCCGTTTCTAAGTACGAACTTCTAAATTTTTGTAAGTTGTCTTTAGGCAGAATAGCTTCAATCGTTTCTTGCTGCTGCTCATCCAAATCGGTGTATTGGTCGAGTTGGGTTTTTAGTCGCTGCACTTCCTTAAAGTTTTTTAAGAAGGCAATCTTCGCAGCATCACCACGCAGGTTGTACACTTCTTGCGGTTCGTTTAGAAGGTTGTGCTCTTTCATAAAATCCCCCAAAGCTGCCACCGCTTTTTGGTATTGGTCAATTACTACCGGAGCAGGATCCACCATCCAAATTTCTTTGGCTTTACTACCATCTTCACCGGAGAAAAGGGTAATGGCCTGGTTTACGGCTTCTTGTTGCGAACGGAATTCTAAAATATTTCCATAAGGCTTGGTATCGTTCAGCACACGGTTGGTACGAGAAAACGCCTGAATTAAGCCATGATATTTAAGGTTCTTGTCCACATAAAGCGTATTCAAGTATTTAGAATCAAACCCTGTGAGCAACATATCTACCACTATGGTAATATCAATCTTGTTTTTATGCGGATAATCCTTGTTGCTGAATTTCTGGTCTTTGATGCGTCTTTGTATGTCCTGATAGTAGATATCAAAACTATTGATGTCGTGATTGGTGCCAAACTGTTTATTATACTGGGCAATTATTTCTATCAACGCTTTTTTCTTCTCTTCAGGATTTTTCTTGTTGTCTTCTTTTTCTTGTGCTAAGTCTTCCTGAAGTTGTTTAATGTCTGCGGCATTTTTCTGGCTTTGTTGGTCGCCATTTTGTGCAATTAACTGGGCAGGCGGAGAAAATACGCAAGCAATATTAAGCGGAACATAATCTTCGTTTTCAACTTGCTTTTTTTCTTGAATAGCCTTAAAAATTTGATAATATTCTATAGCATTATTGATAGAAGCTGTTGCCAAAACTGCATTGAATTTGCGTTGATTGGTTGCTGCATTGTGCTTGTCGATAATGGCTTCTACAACGGCTTGTTGAGCAATTCCTTCTCCTCGTTTGGCATTTATTGTACCTTCTCCTTTAAAATAGTCTATATGAAATTTTAAGACATTCTTATCCTCAATGGCATGTGTAATGGTATATTTCGGTAATTCATGTTGAAATATGCTTTTTGTAGTTTTTAGTTTTTTTTCTTCTCCATTAACTTCATAATAGGTCGCATTTTGGTCAAATATGGGCGTACCCGTAAAACCAAACAGCTGTGCATCAGGAAAAAACTCTTTAATGGATTTGTGGTTATCACCAAACTGCGAACGGTGGCACTCATCAAAAATGAAAACCATACGGCTATTTTTTAATGGCTCTAGCCTTTCCTTAAAAGTTTCGACTCCTTTACTTGCTTTCTTTCTGTTTCGTTTGCTGTTTTGATCTAGTGCGAGCCCTAATTTTTGAATGGTGGTCACAATTACTTTGTCTGCATAGTCGGTAGACAGTAATCGTCTGACCAAAGTTTCGGTATTGGTATTTTCTTCAACACTACCTTCCTGAAATTTATTGAACTCTTCACGAGTTTGACGGTCAAGGTCTTTTCTGTCAACTACAAACAAACATTTTTCAATATCAGCGATGTCTTTCAATAGAGTTGAAGCTTTAAATGAAGTCAGGGTTTTACCACTTCCCGTAGTATGCCAGATATAGCCGTTGCCTCGATTATCTTTAATGCTATCGACTATTGCTTTAACCGCATAAATCTGGTAAGGTCGCATCACGAGCAATTTCTGTTCACTTTCTACTAATACCATGTACTTGCTAATCATTTCGCCAAGCGTGCACTTTGCCAGAAATTTTTCAGTAAAATCATTCAGATTATTGATTTTCTTATTGTTCACATCTGCCAATTCATAAACAGGCAAGAATTGCTCATCTGCATTGAATTGAAAGTGTTGATTTTTATTGTTAGAAAAATAGATGGTTCTAGAACCATTACTTACAATGAACAATTGCATGTAACACATCAACGTATTAGTATAGCCATTGCCAGGATCATTTTTATAATCCACAATTTGTTGCATGGCTTTTCGGTGCGATACATCTAACTTCTTAAGTTCGATTTGTACAACTGGTAAACCGTTTATGAGCAGAATGATGTCATACCTCTGATGACTGTTTTCGGTGTTGATGCGTAATTGACTAATTACTTCAAAGTCATTTTTACACCAGTCTTTGATATTTACCAAAGTGTAATGCAATGGCGTCCCATCTTCTCGCTGGAAATACTGCCTTTCTCGTAGTTTCTTGGAAGCAGCAAAAACATCAGGCTCAATAATTTCTTCACGTAAGCGTAAAAATTCACTTTCAGTTAAGCGCATCCGGTTTAGTGCTTCAAATTTAACTTTGAAGTTCTGCTCAAGAGATTTCCTATCGACAATATCAGGTCGATAGGTGTATTTCAGCTCTTTCAGCTGCTCAATTAGATTTCCTTCTATTTGATATTCTTTAGTCATTCAAATCTTCTTTCAATAAATCTTTTGGATCAACTTCAAGAATTTTAGCTATTTCAAAAAGTATTTCTAATCTCGGTTGATGTCGGTTTTGCACATACCCATTGACCATGTTGTAACTTTTACCGAGTTTCTCCGCCAACCAGGTCTGCTTAATCCCTTTCTGTTCGAGTACTTCTTTTATTCGGTTCATGTCCGTCTAAAAATTATTCCTACAAGATAGTATTTTGATTTTAACTATCTCGTTTTTCAATATATAAAACGTAGGGCATTATGTTTGCACACTATGAGGAAAGCAAATCTATCACATTTTATTTGTAAGAGTGACCTATGTGTTGTTATAAAATATATGCGTATCTTCTTTAAGACTAAGTCCTGATTTTTACCCACAATAGTGGATGTTCACTAGCCGCATGCTGTTTACTGGCAATTGAGGGGTAAAGTTGCCAGTTTGGCTTTTGTTCTGGCCATGTTCCTTTTCGGTTTATTCCAGATTGGCTAACTTTTTCAAATAATTGAGGTGAAAGTAGCAGATAATCTTTTTGTTTCAGATTGACAC
>JBGTDZ010000202.1:0-5393 GCA_041748055.1 Aquaticitalea sp. | reverse complement strand
TTTTTGCCACTTTTGGATTGTATCAATTCCATTTCTACTTCCGATTCGAGATTATCGGCATTGGCGCACATCAATAGGATATACACTTTCAAATCTTTTTTTGACCAACCTTTATGTTTGCTTTTCATGAAATTAGGGTTTTGAATGTATTGGTTGTATGTCAGTCTTTTTTATGCGCCATTCCGCCTAAGATGAGCCAAGTAGTTCCGTATTTTTTCCACGTATGGGTAAATTTGAACTTTTCTTTTTTGACTAGCTTCTTTTCAGGGCCTGTCCAGATTTCATCTGTATCGTAAAAAACCATGACCACATCATCGATGGCATTGATTCCTTTTTTGTAGAGTTTATAGCTGAAGGTCAGGCTTGGATCTTCGTGCAGTTTTGGAATCCAAGTGGCAATTTTGCTTATATCTGAAACATCATTACCAAAACTTGGATAGCCCATAAAATTGTCGTGCCAAAGTTTCTTATATGCAATGGTATCGTTTTTTTGAACATATTCCCAATAGTGTTCTTCCATCTGCCACACTTCATTTTTAAGTGCTTCCATGGTTTGGCTTTTTGTAAAATTGCAACATAAAACCAATGCGAAAAAGACTAAGAGTTGAACGGTTTTCATTTTATCCTTTTTTTTAATAATGGTTCAATGTTTTTTGCACGGATTGAAATTGCAATCCCAGGTCGCGAATTGCCAGTTGATTTTGGTATATGATTTTAGCTTGATGTTTCGGGGGTTTACCGTTCAGCATCAATGTCACATCAGAAACCGGATACGTTTCGCTGGACAGCAAATAATTTTTTCCATGTAATCCGGAAATCGTTGCGGCCTTATAAACTCCTTCTGCGACATCCTTCACATTTACTATGGCCAAATCAATATCCGTATCATAAAACATTTGGATCAATGGGTTCGGTGCCATCTTGTTTTTAAATAAAAATTGAATGCCTGTAGAAGTCGAATCCTCCCGGTTTGATAACGATTTTCCCATCACCATTACTGGTGAGACACTTACAATTTTAAAATCGAGGTCTGTATTGGATTCGATAAAATCAATCACGGTTTGGTTGGCCATAAACTTTGCCTGTGCATACGGATGGCTGTTCTCGCTCATAAATGGGGTGTCGTTTTCACTAAAAGTATCGTGTGGTGTTTTAGTATTTGCTGGTAAGGGAAAATCGGTATTCCACGCTCCGACAGAAGCAATGAGGACCACTTTTTCTACGGTAGGAGTTTCTTTAATAACGTTTAGAAAGTTTTTCGTTCCTTTAATTGTAGGGTCCAGCAATTCTAGTTTAGCATCCTTAAAATCTAGTTGAAATGGAGTTCCGCCATGGATTACGATATCACAATCTTTTACAAAATCTCTCAATTGTGTTTTGTCCTCAACATTGAGTTCACTGATGTATAAATGGTCGGAATGATTGAATTCCATTAGATGCTCATACTTTTCATGTTTTGAAATATCGGTTGCTGAAACCTTTACTTCAAAACCGTTTTCTAAAAACTGCTTGGTGATATAGCTTCCTATAAAACCTGATCCACCTATGATGCCCACTTTTTTCATCAGTCCTTTGTTATTTTTTTAATAACGGTCAAATAGAAATCGCAGATTCACGAGTTCCATTTCAAAAAAAATATAGTTGCAAGAGCAATGCTCTTAGAAAATATATGTAGGTTTGATAAATCTGTAAATGGGAATTATTTTTGCATCACCCGAGAAATCGGGGTTTCTTTGTAATTATCCTTTGATGGATTCAAAAAACAAACAGGCAGTTGGCAATAGTCTTGGTTAATTGACTTATTGTATGACTAAAACTAATAATCGAATGGTGACTATTGCCAAGCTTGTCTCCACAAAATAATCTGCCTGTTATTATGATAATTATTCAACTAAAGAATCTTTGGCAGCAGCAGCGGCATCATTTTCTTGATTTATTAAATCGGTAACAATTTCAGCATTATTCCAATAGCCATGTTCTTCTACAATTTTTCCATCTATAAATCGTGCTGTGGTATGAAATGGAATGTCATATACTTTATTCGAAGTTTTCATGGTTCCTTTCCATAAACCCCAAAAATTGACCCAAGTTTCCTTATCATCAGTCACTACCATTTCATATTCTTCATTGTCAACAACCCATGTGAACATGGCCGCGTCTTCCTTGTTCTTTTCTATGGCTTGTGCAACGGTAAGTCCTTTTTCTTTAATTACATTGTTGGATATTTTTGCAGTATCGGCATAGTGATTGGGCATGTCGTCCCATTTCATTTTTTTGTAATCATCCATTATCTTTTTGTAGGTGTCGATTTCTGGAGATTGTTGTGTGTAGCGCGTTTCTTGTTTTTCGCAACCGGTGAACAGGACTATTGCTAGTCCGAGAATTAATAAATTTTTCATATGATTTGATTTAATTGGTTATTTAGTTGCTTAATTCACTATTTAAGGTGTAGAGGTAAGACCAAGAATCAGTAAGTGCACCACGCCATTTAGCACGCATTTCGTCTGCTTTTTTCTTTCCAACGGCATCTTCATAAATTTTAGCAGGCGTATCTCTTGAAATATCCAAGTCAGCATATCCTTTGTACGGCGTGGAAACCATATAATCGGGAGCATCAACCGCTCCACCCATATAGCTATACCACCAAGCTCTACTAGAACCTTCCTTATTTCTTATAGCCCCATTGACAGCTGTTATTACTTCCTTAAAATCCAGGTCATTTTTCACTCTATAAAAGGATACCCAAACGAGTTTCATGTCTTCGCTTGGACCTCTGCTAAATTCGGGCATGGATTGGGCAATACTATAATTGACTTTTTCTACATGCGGCATAATAAAATTGACCAAAGTCATATAACATCCTTCACCTGCAGCATCTTTTTTGTCCATATCGGCCCAAGTGTTCATAATGCCTGTCATCACATACACATTGCCTTCACCCTGCACTCGTTTCCAAAAATTCCATTGGTCGGCACCCTTGTTTTCTAGGTAGCATTCTTTCCAATTTTTTACACCTTCTACAAACTGGGCATTTTGTCCTTGTTTGACGGTAATTTCAGTGACGTTCATTAATACTTTTTCATTGTTTTGTGCGGTGAGCATGGTGATACTAAAAACCGCGAGGCATACTGTGTTGGTAATAAATTTAATTGTCTTCATACTATTTGGTTTAATTCGTTCATGTTTTCAGTTCGTTATTCTAAAAATTTTATCACTTTACCATCCTTTAACCACCATAGGTGATGAAACTCGGATGAAATTGTTTCGGTTTCTTTTGCTTTACGACCCTGTAAGGTACCTGTTACCAATACCACATTTTCTTCAATTTCCTGATAGTTTATATTCTTGAAGATGATGTTTTCCCATTCATTTTCCAGTAGAATATAAATCTCTTTGAGAACTTTGTTGTCAGTAGCATACGGTTCAGTTTCATTAAAGTTATTTGCCGATTGGTACCACTTCATGTCAGGCACCCAGTTGGCAATAAGCGATGGTACGTTGTTGTTTTCAATAGCATCATATATACCATTAATTGTCACAACATTATGTGTAGCGACCTGTGCTTGTGTTTGAAGTACAAAGCAAACCACTATGCATACTAGCCAGTCAATTTTTTGTGATTGCATGATTTTTGTTATTTGTCCGTTCTTTAAATGTGATGATGATGTCATTCTGTATCGACCATTCATGAATGAATTTTGTGGTAATAAATTCACATTCTGTTAATTGACTATCTGAAAACTCACCGCTTGCCAAGACTTTATTTTCCTCGAGTTCTTGGATGTTCAGATTGTTTATGGTGACTTTTTCCCACCGATTTTCAATTATTTCTGAAAGTGAAATGTTGAATCTATCTGAATTTTCAAAATCAAAAGCCATCTCGGTATTTTGCTCCTTCAGTGTTGACAGTAGTTCGGCCGTCAGTGTTGATTTATCATTGTTTTCGAAGGACTCGTAAACACGTTTTACTATATCCGCATTGTTTTGAAAGCTTTGCACATGGAGGTTGGCAACCAAACAAAGGTTCATCAAAAACGTACCCAATAATATTTGGAAAGATTTCATGATATAGTCTTGATGGGTATAAACCTCATAGACACTAAGGTATATGAGGTTTATGGGTTGGTTGGTTATAGTTTTGCCGTATAGCCCAAATCTGGTCTCATTCTGCCAGATTTTACTTCATATTTATCAAGAAGGACAAACATTTCATTCATTAATTTCTCGCCTTCTTCTCCTAAAAGTGCTTGGGTTTCATCAGAAATTTTTTCATAGGAGGCTGCATCCTTTGCAGAGATGGAAACCAGAAAATATTCGTCCATATTTCCAAATCCACTGTGGTAAGTTCTATAATGTTCTGTGGCACCTTTCTTTGCATAAAGTGCAGTTATCTCTTTTATTTTGGCTCGAAGTTTTGCTGAATTCTTTGGCGTCACATATAGATAATGCCATTTTCGGTAATCTTGTCCAACGGTGTTTAAGGTCATTCCATTTGGCATATACGAGAGTTCATTGTTCAATACTATAACAGCATCGCCATGCTTATCATAGCATTCATTGAATCGTGCAAAAAGTGCCCTGAATGGTTCTTCACCCATTTTTTCCATTAAAGGAGCCAATGGATTTTTATCAAAGGCCGCCATGTTTTCTACAGGAGCAATGCTTAAATAGCTGCCGTCACTCACGTGTGCGACGTTAAAATCGGCATCTCTAAGATCATGCTTTTTGCAGGCCTCGACAAAATCTTTACTGACTTGTTCGTATTCTGCCTGTTTTGAAGGTTTTACCTGGTCAGTATGAACCCAATAAGATTGGTTTTGTGCAACAGTGAATGTCGATGCCGTAACTAGCAAGATTGCCGTTAACAGCGCGTTTTTTAAAATTTTCATGATTAATAGCTTTTAGTGGTTAATGTGTGTTGAACTAGTTAAATTCACTCTCTAAATAACTGATAATCATTGGTAATAAAAAGCGAGTTAGGACGAAAGTAGCTTTGTTTTGTCCGAAGGCATTGAATAATTTATCGGTAAGATTATATGGTTTGCAGTCGCTTGAGCAATTCGTCTTTTAAATCTTTGCTAATAGGAATGGCCTTCTTAGAAATCACCACATGAGTATTGGCAATTTCATCTATTTGGGAAATATTAACGATAAATGAACGATGGATTCTCAAAAAATGCTTTTGTGGCAGTTTTTCATCCAAATCCTTTAGCGTCATGACCAATAAATATTCTTTTCCTTTGGAATGGATTCTGCAATAATTGCGCTCGGCTTCAATATGCAAAATGTCTTTAATGTTGACCTTTACCATTTTTTCATGGTTGCGTACAAAAATGCAATCACTCAAAATAAATGGTGAAATATCTCGATCGGAATTCGTAAGGTCTTTTAAT
>JBGTDZ010000201.1:0-5520 GCA_041748055.1 Aquaticitalea sp. | reverse complement strand
CGCGTTGCAATGTCATTTAAAAAATCCTTGCCCTGTTCAATGGTCATATCAAATTTTTCGCTCAAGGATTCACTTTGCTCATCAATTACTTTTTCGGATTTCAAAATAAACCCACCAATATATGTTCCCAACATAGTGCCTACAATAATAGATGCAAATACGGAAATGGTAGCAATGTCAATGGGAATCAGGAAGCGAGCGATAAGAATTCCGACAAGGAAAATCACCGTGATGAAAACCAAACGCAATATGAATTTTTGCTGATAAAAAAATCCTGTAGGATCGTTCGGAGACATTTGCAATTTTTTGGAATACATCATTTTATTAAAGAATCGATAAAATCCATTCCCGGTTGATTCTCTCCAATAAATAAGGATCCCGAATAAAATTGAGCCGATAAAAACTATAAGTTCCAGTGTCATGGTTGATAAGTTTGAAGATGAAAGCACGAAGCTTCCTGCTTTATAAAATTAGTCTAAAATTTTCAAATATTGTTACCGATCACTTCAATAACCCAATCCTTTAGTGAATCATCCCATAATTCATAAGTTTTGTAAAATTCCTCCTTTTCGTACCAATACATGAAAAGAACATCCAAAGATGATACATTGACGAGTAACTTCCATATCAAATCCTGATGTTTGGCATCCAACGAAGAATGCGGACTGTGCAAGGCTTCTAACAATTTGATATCGACAATATCATCAACTTTATATTGGTTACTAACTTCCAATTTTTCCAAATATAACTCTACTCCCATCACTTTTTTTCGGGAATCCATATCCAGTTTGTTGAGATAACTTTTGAACAACATTTTATCATTCAATATATCCTTAATTGGATGCTGTGTCTCCTTCAAAAAGTTTGAAAACATGAATTTTTTGATTCTTTCATATCGAGGAGTTGTTACAACATTCTCCAAATCATATTCGATAATCACGTGATCTCTCAATTTTTCCATCATTTCTGGTTGCGATATGTGATAGATCAAAACATCGAGTGTTGTGTCTTTAATGGCTTCTTTGTACCACTTTTCATCTTCAAATACCACGATTGGCGTGATGAAATCCCGCAGCACATATACGCCATTGAACGCGCTTGTATAGAATGAATCGGTCTTAAAATGTAATTCGTGCAGACTCAAATCCCTATTTCTTAAATCTCCATGTTTTTTTGCGGAATCCAACAATTGTTGGTGTATGGACTCATCTATAAAATTATTCCCTTTTTTAAAAGTTTCAACCAATTGCAATTGTTCCTTTTGAGCTCTATCAAGATTATTGATAAGCTTGAAGGTGATGGAAATATCATCATATTTAAGGACATCTAAGGGTTCATAAAAGGTATCAATATGTTGGTCAAAATCCACACAGATGGCACAATCGCGGGTAATGTCGTTTATTTTTTTTCCGTGGATATGAAATATATGCTGCATCATATCCCTATCAAACGAGTGGAATGGATTGTAAACCGGTTTGCGATATTGCAAAGGTGTAATGATTATGCCACTAGGATTGGCTTCACCATTGTTCAAATAGTAAATTTTCTTTTTTTCTTCAGCAATTTCTGGACTCCAGCCAATGCCGTCAATAGAAAATGAGGTCAATTTGGTTTCGGTAAAACCTAATGTCTTTAAACATAGGTTGTAGCGTTCCACTAATTTTCCACTGATTGGAATTAGTTCACTTCTGTATAGATTTGCTGATCTTAATTTTTCCATTCTAACCTAACAAATTATGAATTTGGGCGTATTGCAATAAAATTATGGTTTTGGCATCTTGAATTTCTCCTGATTCCATCATTTTTAAGGTGTCTAAAAATGGAAGTTCCAATACTTCGATTTCTTCTTGTTCATGAACAACACCTCCACCTTCATTGACTTTCTTGTCGTTGGAATATGGAGCAACAAACAAATACATTTTTTCTGTAACTGCTCCAGGTGAAGTATAAGCTTGAAGTACTTGCTTGGCACCTTCTATTTTGTATCCAACTTCCTCTTTCACTTCCCTGATGATCGTGGCTTCGGGAGATTCATTTTTGTCAATTGCACCGGCACAGGCTTCAATAGACATTCCGTCGTTTTTATCATTTTGATAAGCAGGCATCCGGAATTGCCTTGTTAAAATAACTGTGCCTTTTTCTTTGTTGTACAATAGAATCGCTGTTCCGTTACCTCGGTCATAACTTTCCCTGGAAATATGTTTCCAAATTCCATCCTTGAATTGATAGTCATATTCAATTTCATACAGAGTTGCCCATGCTTTGGAAAGAATTGTATGTGTGATATTTCTGAGCCTATTTGACATTTTCTAAATGCGGTTTAAAATATCAAAATGTTCTCGAGCTTTCTTTTCAATATTCAATTGATTGATCCTGGAATCCACTTGGCGCTTAAAGTCTGTGTCAGCGATGGTAGCAACATTATCAAGATATCTGACCACTTCCTGTCTTCTGATTTCAGCAAAATCCAAACCTTTCATGTTAGCCCTCATCAATTCCTGAAGCATGCTGAACTTGGTATCGTAATTCTGTTTGAAATAAATTTCAGGATTTTCAAACCATGACGGGTCCAAATCAAAATCGGTCAAGCGCAATGAAATGGCAGATTGAATATTCCTCACATCTCGGGAAGAAAAAAATGGAAATACTTTTTGCATCTCTTGGAATAAGTTGGCATAAAATGAATGGTCATTGGTTTTGAATTGATTTTCAACTTTACCGTACACTTCAGAAACGCGTTCTTCGGAAGGTTTTTCAATTATATTTAGAATCTCTCCCATATTTTTAGCGACTTTCTGGTCACTTAAGTATGAATAATTAACGGGGTTTTTCATGTTGATGAAATTGGGCATGGTCGTTTCCAATTTTCGCCACCATAAATAATCCTGATCCAGAAAGTCATGTTCGGTTCTTGCCCCATCAATTTTGAATCGCCCTTGAACCCTTGAAATCACTGCTTTATCCAACATTTCGGGAAGGTTGGTGAATAAGCCAATGGAACTGTTGCCATAATTGACAGCATAGGCACCTTCCGTATATCTCAAAAACACGCCAATCACTTCCTTGACTCCCGCTGATACACCTTGGGCAGTTCGTTCTTGCAAATTGTTTTCAGCATCATCGATTGGTGCAAAAATCAGTTTAGTGGGGTCTTGCAAAGGCTTCATCCACTCCACCATTTTTTCAGCGGAGCCTCCTTGAAATGTTGAAATCAGTGTGTCAGGCATTGGATGGAACAAAAACGGAATCTCCAACCGATCACAATGCTCTTTCAATCTCGTGGCAATGGCAGCAATAAGCATACTTTTTCCTGTTCCGGGAATGCCATATCCCATAAAAACAGGCATAAAACCACCAAGTTCCTGGAACGGATTCTTTTTTGCCGCAAAATCATAACTCAACATCCGTTCTGTCAATCGGCGTGCAAAGTGTTTGGCATCCTTATTACCGACGATTTGTTCAAACAATACTTTGTTGAATTCTATGCTTTTTGCAGTTCCTGCAAACACATTGTTCCAACCAGAAATGGCAAATTCTGTCCCGACGCTTCGGGATTCCAATTTATAGGTTCTATCAAGGATGGTTTCCTGGTACTCCAATGTGCTCTTACGCATTTGGATTTCATCAATCAATGCTTCAAAATAAACGACCGTAAAATCAGCTACGTCCTTATCACTTTTGATAATGTCAGGATGGCTTAAATATTTATCATAATAAAATAAGGTACAGGAAATTCCTTTAAGTGGCGATAAAAGCGATACTTCCGGAATACCTGCAAATTTTTGCTTCATAAAGCTCAAATCATCCGAAGCTACAGATTTTAGATTGTGCAGAATATTATATGCTGCAGAAAACAACATAAAAGCTGTTGCTGTGTGCATTTTACTTTCATATTCGCGTTTTCCATCAGTGTCTAGTGTTGATTTTCGTTCGTTTAAAGATGACAGACCAGAAGCATCATAAAAACTATCCTTGATCCAAATTCCCAAAGTAATACCTTCCTGAACTGCATATAGGGTTTGATTCAGGTTCAAAGGAATCGCAACGGAATCAGGCAACAGTCGTTTTTTAAGTTCTAATATGGTTTTGGAAACAGAGGTGATTTCAACCGCACTGCTTCCATTATTGGCCCTTGACAGATATAAAAGTATAGATTCATCCTTGGCATTTTTATCTTTACTTTTTGCGCGCTGACCTTGCTCCCATTGTACACTTTTTAAATACGAGGTCGCTTCATCGCGAAGCATATCGAGTTGGGATTGTTTTATGGGAAATGTAGAATTGTGTTCCATATTTTAGTATTCAGTCTTCAGTCGGCAGTCTTCAGTATGTAGTTCTTACTCATGCCGCAATTATTAATGCTTTATAATCCGAATTTGTCAGGATTGTTAATCATATAATTAATGAGCTTTCCTATTTCTTCGCTTTTTTTCTGTAAATCTTGTCTTTTTGTTTCGTCGATATATTCACATGCTAAGGCAAAATCTAGCCATAATTGGGTTTCGGAATTTTCACTATCCGCGTCAGACAATTTGATTTTAAAATGCCGAACATATGGACGTTTCTGTAAGCCTCAGCAATTGATGAACAAACAGATCGACTTGAACGAATGATTTGAGATGATAAAACAAACTGCTCTAAAATCGGAAATGACTTTGTCAAATGGAAAATTTCCATGGCTAAACTAAATCCTATTTGATACGCTAATAATGTTTTAAAACTCATTTTTTAATATTCATTTCGAAATCTACAGTCCGTACTGTTTTAATTTTATTTAAGTTAGGACTGCCAACTGAAGACTGCCGACTGCATACTATATTTTATCTATATTCAATTCCGAAATCTGAATCGGTGGCTTTGCCAATTCATTCATTATTTCTGGGGTTTTACCATATAGTAATTGAATAATTCGGTGTGGCGCAAAAATGTACTTTTGTTGAATGGTTTTGCTCCAATTTTGAAGTGTTTGTTTTGAAAAATAACTACCTTCTATAAATTCGCTGCCAGAGAACACTTCATCTATTTTCAAGGATATCGCAAAGGATTCCAATGGGATTTCCTTTAAGGCAATACTTGTTAATAGGGAATGTGTGACTGCATTTTCGTCTTTAGCAAATACATTGTGCAAAGGTCCCAAATCTATGCGCTTGATATGTTTTGGGTGCACTTCTGGCAATTTTCTATCAATTGAATACGCCATGGTGTCCAAAGGCATGTCCCTATCTGCAACTGTATTTAAAACATCATAGATTTTTTCCCTGTCAGCAATGGCATCACGATTTTCATAATCAAAATACATAAAACAAATGAATGGCCGGTTGAGTGCAACATCAAAAAAACTCCAGCTCGTCATATATTGTGATAGGCTTCCCTTTGGTGCATCTATAATTTTGCCTTGAACAAAACGGTTGTAAATGTATTTTTGCTCAACAGAAGTGTAATAGACAATCGAGGCTGCTTGAAATAAATGCTCACGCTTAACTGGCACTTTTTTTCGCAAGAGTTGATCAAGGAATTCTT
>JBGTDZ010000200.1:0-1546 GCA_041748055.1 Aquaticitalea sp. | reverse complement strand
AGTGCGGTTTCGACGGATATTAGTGGTTGCATAGGGTATCTTAAAAACAGTAACGGTGTCTTACAAAAATACGAAGGCTTTGTTTGGAAACCATGGATAACCATGTAGAAGTATGTATTAGAAAAATGGGTAAATTCACTTTCGTGTTTTAGGAGTGACCGAGCGTGTTTCGTCAACGACGCAGCTGGTTTTGAAAAAGTCCGAGATCGTTTTACAAACTTAATTGGCCAACTTCGGATTGTTAGACTTAAGTTTAGCTTGAATATTGATGGGGGCACTCGTCTCAGAAGAGCGCTGGCAGGGGGTAGATTGTCATTAATAATATACCATTATTACCCGCAACTTGATTGGGTAATCACTAAATTTGAACTGATTCTATTCAGAAAAAATAAAACATATCTAAAGGAATAGTATATAGTACAATGATAGAGCAAGACAGTATCAATCACATATTTTTTAAGTTTTTATCGCAATATAGTTTCGATGAAAAAGATTTGGATTATTCTATACTAGATAAACATAAATCTGCATTACAAACATTGTCCACTATATCGAATTCAGGCATAAATGTTTTCGATTTGTACAAACGACAAGTCGTTTTTTATTCTTCAAACTTCGGAACCTTATTAGGGTATACACCATCAGATTACGAAACGTTGGGACAACAATTTTTTGCTGACAAACTACATCCTGAAGATAAATTAAAACTAAGTTTACAAGGCATTTCCACACTAAAAATACTCAACTCTCTGCCAAGTAACGAAAAACTAAATTTTAAAGAAATCAAGGAATTTAGGATGTTAAATGCACAAAATAAATACGTACGACTCATTGAGCAGTATCAAATAATAGAATTGGATAAGAAAGGACAAATCTGGCTGTTGATGGGCGTGACTGATGTCTCACCAAATCAACAGGATTATAACGGAATCAAAGTGCAATTACTGAATTTCAGGACAGGGCAAATCATTCCTTTAGATCTACCTCCCACAGCCCAGGTTGAATTGACCAAAAGAGAAACAGAAGTATTAAAATTGGTCAAAGATGGTTAATTAAGCAAAGAAATGTCCAATATACTTTCAATAAGTTTACATACCGTAAATACGCACCGGCAACGGTTTCTAGAAAAACTGGGAGCCAACAATTCATTGGAAGCAGTAATGTTTGCTTCAAAATTTGGACTGTTGGAATAATTATACTCATAAATCAGTATTGTAAGACCTTTTCCCTTCATATAATTTTGTTCCAGTTAATTAAACTAAATCAACATTATGAAAGAAAAGGTACAAATAGGTCGTTATAGATGCGATTTTCCTACTCTCAAATACGTTTGGCTAAAAATATAATTTGAGATGACGGAAAGACGCTACGATTTAGATTGGCTTCGGGTTTTAGCCATACTATTATTACACTTATTTCATTCTGCAATGCCTTTTGTGGCTGAATGGGAATGGCATCTAAAAAATGAGCAAACCAGCAGTCTTATGATGGAATGCAATTACTTTCTCTCTCGATGGCGAATGCCAATCCTGTTTTTCATTTCAGG
>JBGTDZ010000199.1:0-5819 GCA_041748055.1 Aquaticitalea sp. | reverse complement strand
GAATCTTGAAGATTTGAAGTTGCTTCAAAAAGAAATGGGATATGATTTGCTCTTGAATGAAAGTAGGTTCATAGAACGAAACGGACAGCGCATTGCCATTATTGGTGTTGAGAATTGGGGGAAAGGGGGCTTTAAGAAATCCGGCGACTTGAAGAAAGCCTCGCAAAATATAGAAGCCAAGGATTTTAAAATTCTGTTGAGCCACGATCCAAGCCATTGGGATGAAGTTGTGATAAACGATGAATATCATTATCATTTGACCTTAAGTGGCCATACCCATGGCATGCAATTTGGAATCGAAATTCCAGGTTGGATAAAGTGGAGTCCCATCAAATGGCGATATAAGCATTGGGCGGGCATTTATAAAGAACTTGGTCAGTACATCAATGTCAATAGAGGTTTTGGGTATTTGGGCTATCCAGGACGTGTGGGGATTTGGCCGGAAATTACAGTAATTGAGCTTAAAAAAGGACCTGAAACCATGAATTCCTAAAGCGATTATTGAGCAAAAGCAAGCTATTTGGGTATGTTTTAGTTGAATATCGAAAAAAAAATGTAGGTTTGTATTAACAGTTTGACTTAAACAATTATTATATGTCAAAATTTGGGGAATTAATAGATGTCGACATTCCTGTTTTGTTGGATTTTTTTACCGAATGGAATGAACAATCTACCGCAATGCATCCAGTGTTAAGAGATGTAGCTGCTGCGCTTGGTGACAAGGCCAAAGTGATAAAGATTGATGTTGATAAAAACAAGGAATTGGCCGAGGCACTTCGAGTAAAAAACTTGCCAACCCTTATCATCTACAAAAGCGGCGAAATGAAATGGCGCCATAGTGGTGAGCAAGATGCCAATACGCTTATCGGCATCATTCAGGAATACGTCTAAATTCATATCCTTTTTTAGAAAAATAGTCCAGAACTTTTGGAAGCACATATTGCATGTGTTTGGAAGCTTTTACACTGTCGTGAAGCACCACAATGCTTCCGGATTTTGCTTTTGAAATTACATTTTGATAACATTTTTCATTGGTAATTGAATCCTTCCAATCAAAAGCAATGACATCCCACATGATTATTTTGTAACCAAGTTTTAATAAGGAACTTCCTTGTTTTGAGGTAATTTGACCATAAGGCGGACGGAAAAGATTTACTCTTAATGATTTTCGATTGACAATCATGGTGTCAATGATTTTTTGGGTTTCTATAACTTCAGAAATATAGTCGTCTGTTTTGGATTTCCAACCCCTCGCATGATGAAACGTATGGTTTCCTACAGTATGGCCTTCATCTATAATTCGATGAAAGATAGCAGGATGTTTTTCAATATTATTCCCAATGCAGAAGAAGGTCGCCTTCGCATTGTATTGTTTTAGCACATCTAAAGTCCAATTAGTTATTTCAGGGGTTGGCCCATCATCAAAGGTCAGATATAAGACTAGGTCATTGGTCGGAATATCCCAAACATACCTTGGAAATAGTCTTTTGACAATGGCCGGAGTTTTAACAGGAACAAAATTCAAAACCAATTATTCTGATTTTAAGAGACTGTCTATGGTATCCACCGGAAAATCCCTCTCTTCTCTTGGATCTTCTTGGCGTGGGTCATCACTCATAAAATGATTGAACTTTTCTAAATACTTGTTGAATTTTTGTGTTTCCTGCATTGCAAACGCTTCGTCATTGTAAGCCACCAAAATATCCACAAGGCTCCGATACCTCTCGATATCCTGAACTATTTCCCCTATCATTTCACGTTGTTTATTGATAGGGAGTTGACTATAGTAGGTCAAATTCTCTTGGTAGTTTTTAGTGACATCCTTATAAAGTTTCCTGCCTTTTTCCTTGTTTCCAATTTCATAATAGGCACTGATATAGGGTTCTAGAAGTGTATAATATCCGAAGTCATCCACAGGCATTTTTTCCATGGCCAAATCCGCAACCTTTTCTGCTTTATCGAGTTTGTCCTCATTGATCAATTGCTCTATCAATCGTGCCATATTGCCCCGGTAGGTGATTCCATTTTTACGGGTTTCGACATCATAATATATGTCTGTACCACTATTTCCCCAATCCCATTTCATCACTTTTTCATACATCAAATCACTGTCCACACGTCCCATGTCAAACGGATTGGCTCGGTCCACTGGCGTCTCGATTGGGACCAATTTGTAACATAAACCATCCAATTGAAGATAGTTTTTCATCCAGATATAATCATCGTCTCCAAAACTTCCTCCTGTAAAATAAATAGGGCGCTCCCAGTTATTATTGGCAATAATGTCCAACATCAGCAATCGGTTTTTATAAAGAGCACTCCCTTTGATCTCAATAACAATATCATCAACGATTTTATCCGCATCCTTTTGTTGAACAATACCGTTTTTTAGAACTTCCTCCTTGTTTACGGGAATCCTTACATGTCTTGTTGGGAAATAATTACCATTAACCATCTGCGTAGGATAGACATTTGGGTCATCTCCCTCTTGCTGCATCACATATTTAAGTTTTGTCCTTGGGTTGTCGCTCAATACGAAATCCATAAAGTCCTTTATGCTCAAAGTGTCTGTAGTGATTTCCTTAAAAGGAACATAATCCCGTGTTCCATATCGATATTGCTCGTGTGTCATTTGGGATGGAATGGGGTCGCTGTCATAAGCCTTGCGCTTCATTTGATCGATATACCAATCTGTTTGAAATAGACTTGTATTGACCACCCTTACATCAAGCCGAATGCCTTCAATTTCCTGTGCATACCAAAGTGGGAAAGTATCATTGTCACCAATCGTAAATAAAATGGCATTTGGGGCACATGATTGCAAATAGGCAATGGCCATGGAATGTGCCGTCTCTTTGTTAGAGCGGTCATGGTCGTCCCAATTATTGGCTGCCAAAATACCAGGAACCAGGGCTAAGCAAACAATCACAATAGCTGGCGCCAAAACGGTTGAGGTAATTTTCCTCCTTAATGCATCAAAAATGGCATATACTCCAAAACCGATCCAAATGGCAAACACATAAAAAGACCCAACAACTGAATAGTCGCGTTCCCTTGGTTCAAAAGGTCGCACATTCGTGTAAAATTGAATTGCCAATCCTGTCATTAGGAAAAATACCAACAAGACCCAGAAACGTTTTTTATCTTTTTGAAACAGAAAAAACAATCCTATCAAGCCTAAAATCAGTGGCAGGAAATAATAGGTATTTCGGCCTTTGTTATCCTTGACATCGCTGGGAAGGTTATCTTGTGAGATCCCAAGATGCCATTCGTCAATAAAATTGATACCACTTATCCAATTGCCATGCATATCGTCATATTTTCCTTGGACGTCATCCTGTCTCCCGACAAAATTCCACATAAAATAGCGCCAATACATGTAGCCAAACTGATATTCGAACATGTAACCGATGTTCTGAACCAAAGAGGGTTTTTCAATGGTAAGATATTGTCCAAACTGTTTTAAAAAACTATTGTAATCTTCATAATCCACTTCTCCTTGTGATACCTTTTGTCTGAAGTTGCCAATAATGGCACGAAGTTCATTTTGCATCTGGTATTCAGGCTTAATGGAAAAATCCAAAAGACCTGTAAACATCATGTAATTCTCTGCATTTTCAGAACTCCACATTCTTGGAAGGATGGCAGCGTGTTCTGAATTATAATTTTGTTTGGAATTTTTGTAATCATTGACTATCTCATATTTTCCTGTTTTATGATTTTTTTCATATTTTGGTTTGTCATCGATATAAGGCTCATTCTCATCCAATCCGGTATAAACCTCAGTGAATAAAGGGCCATAAAAAAGATGTGTTTCGGGATATTGTTCCAAATTGTAATAAGCCAGCAGCTCGCGCGCACTCGAAGGATTGTTTTCGTTGATGACCACATTGGCATTTGCCCTGATTGGCAACATTATCCAGGATGAGAAACCTACAAAGATGAAAATCAAACATAGCATCAAAGTATTGGCGTTTGCGTATCCTTTTTTATGGGTATAATTGAGGCCATAATAAAACAAACCAATGACAATCAATCCTGCTATGATGGTTCCGGAATTAAATGGCAATCCAAAGTTGTTGACAAAGAATATCTCAGACATACTGAAAATCTTCAATGCGTTTGGTAATAACAGTTTGAAAATGAACAACAGAATTGCTGCGGAAACCACATTGGCAACAATGAAATTCTTTATGGTAACGGTTTTGTAATTCTTGAAATAATAAATAAGTCCGATTGCCGGGATGGTCAGCAAGCCCATAAAGTGGACCCCAAACGACAAACCAATTACAAAAGCAATTAAAATCAACCAGCGGTTTCCCCTTGGTTTGTGCATCTCCTGTTCCCAGCGCAAAGCCAGCCAAAACATGATGGCCATGATCAATGTCGCCATTGCATAAACTTCTGTTTCAACGGCATTGAACCAAAATGAATCGGTAAAGGTAAAAGCCAAGCTACCAACGACGCCACTGCCAAGTATGGCGATTTTTTTGTTTTGTGAAAATTCCTCGTCAGAATTTGTGAGTTTTTTGAGTAATATGGTTATCGTCCAGAACATGAACAAAATAGTAAATGCACTTGCAAATGCACTCATCATGTTGAGCATCATCCCGATTTGTGAAGGGTCAAGGGCAAACATCGAAAAGAACGCTCCAAACATTTGGAACAAAGGAGCTCCTGGAGGGTGGCCAACTTGTAATTTTGATGAGGTGAGAATATACTCACCGGCATCCCAAAAACTTACAGTCGGTTCGATGGTTAAACTATACACTAAAAGTGAAATGCCAAAAACAATCCATCCTGTAATGGTATTCCACTTTTTAAAGTTGAAATGTGTCATAAAACGAGATTTTTGAACGATGTGGCGAATTTAAGAATAAAAAAATAAGGGCTAAAGATTTTTATGGAAACGTTAAGTGATTGACGTTATTTTATTAAAGAAATGTTTGTGCAAATCAAACTTTGTTCTAAATTTGCATCCTCATTTAGAGATTGGCCTATGGTGTAACTGGCAACACGCCTGGTTTTGGTCCAGGAGAGTCTAGGTTCGAGCCCTAGTAGGCCAACTGAAATTTGAAATCCCGATTTATCAATAAGTCGGGATTTTTGCATTTCGATCCGAATTGATCAGGGCGAGTCCTGATGCTTCGGGGTATGCAGAGCGGAGTCGAAGTAAGCCCTATTAGCCCAGGAAAAAGTCTTCCTTTTCGGGAAGACTTTTTTCCTTTTTATATGGATTTCTAAATCTTAAACGTAATTACCGGCCTTTTCGCATGGTTCACCAAGTCTTCACTGATACTGCCATTGAAGAAATGTGAAATTCCTTGTCTACCGTGTGTACTGATACCAATTAAATCTGCATCGATTTCCCTTGAAAAGTTCAGAATGCCTTTTTCAACACTTTGGTCATTATAGACATTCAAAGTATAGTTCTCAAATGGATAGTCCTTGATAAATTCATGGATTCTTTCTTTGGAGTTGGAGGTATTGTTAAAATTATTGGGTGTATTGACCATCAACAAATGGATTTTGGCGTTAAATGTCTTGGCAAAATCGACAGCCTGTTTATAGGTTTCCCTGTTGTCATTTTTAAAATCTGAAGCGAATACAAAATTATCGACGTTAAAATTGGCATGTTCATTTTTTATGACCAATACAGGGATATCGGATGTTCGAACTACTTTTTCGGCATTAGACCCAATAAACATTTCCTTAAACCCGCTAGCGCCATGTGAACCCATGACTATCATATCCACGCCATGTTCATGGCATGTGTCTATAACACTGCTAAAATTATTATTGGCCTTAACCGTTTCGTG
>JBGTDZ010000198.1:0-1653 GCA_041748055.1 Aquaticitalea sp. | reverse complement strand
AGGAATGAGTCTCGAAAATATTGATATTCAAATGACGCGGATTGGTGGAGGTTTTGGACTAAAGTTGTACGGACACTATCTTGTGGAAGCCGCGGTAATATCACAAAAAATTAAAAAGCCAGTCAAGTTGATGTATACGCGTGAAGACGATATGACTTTTGGTACGTATCGTCCAACATATCAAGCAACCTATCGCGCCGGATTGGATAAAGATAATAAGCTCATCGCGTTTCACGTCAAAACCGGAGGTGTCCCAGAAAGTCCCTTGTTTGCCAATCGTTTTCCCGCAGGGACTGTAGACAATTATTTAGCCGAGTCATGGAGTATTGAAAGTAATATCAGTACTGGGGCTTTTCGTGCGCCAAGGTCCAATTTTATGGGTGCGGTAGAACAGGCGTTTTTGGACGAAGTGGCCGAATTGGCAGGAAAAGACCCTATCGATTTTAGATTGGAGCTCTTTGACAGAGCCATCAAAAATCCGGTTGGAGAGAAAAATGATTATGATGCCAAACGCTATGCGGGCGTGTTGAAATTAATCCGTGACACATCAAATTGGGATACCAGCAAATCTGGTATTAGTCGAGGTGTTGCCGCTTACTATTGCCATAATAGCTACGCTGCCAATGTGGTAGATTTAAGAATGGAAGACGGAAAGCCGATTATCGAGAAAGTCTATTGTACTGCTGATTGTGGCATTGTGGTCAACCCAGTTGCTGCCTCCAATATGATGGAAGGTGGCAGTATCGACGGCATTGGGCATGCACTTTACAGTATGCTGACCTTGAAAGATGGAGTCCCTGAACAGACCAATTTTAATGACTATCACTTAATTCGGAATAATGACGCACCACGTGATGTGGAAGTTCATTTTGTAGAAAGTGATGTACATCCCACAGGCTTGGGAGAACCACCATTTGCGCCAGCGATTGCAGCCCTTGCAAATGCGCTATATAAAGCCAACGGCAAGCGCTATTATCATCAACCCTTTATGGTCGATATCGAAAAAATGTACCTTCAAGAAAAAGAAAGTGTTTAAATGAGATGTTAGACCGCGTGTCCCTCGTTAAAGCTTCGGTGACACGTGGACGCTTTTAGGCTATAGACTTTAGTTAGCTGTAACTCTATGACAAGAGTACAAACATCAAACAGATGACAATTAAATTAAACGCATTTACATTTTTCATCACAATGGTTTTATTTACATCCTGTAATGGACAAACCACTAAACAACAAGTTAAATCAGACCATATTTTAAAAGGCGATACGGTAACAGAACTTGGAAATAATATTATGGTTATTCATCAAGATAAGAATGATATGTATTGGTTCGGAAGTTGGGAGACAGGAGTTTATAGATTTGACGGAAAATTAATCACTAATTTTACAACAAAGCATGGTTTACCAAGCAACAGAATTGACGAAATTACAGAAGACAAATTTGGCAACATATATTTTAATAGCTGCTATCCCAATTCAACAATTGTTAAGTTTGATGGACATTCGTTTACTACATTAACCGCAAGACCCAGTAATGAATGGAAACTTCAATCAGATGATTTATGGTTTCGACATTCGTATGAATTTGAGAATAAAGTATATCGGTACGATGGTTATACTTTAGATGAATTGCAGTTGCCCAAGCCACCAAACCTC
>JBGTDZ010000197.1:0-4285 GCA_041748055.1 Aquaticitalea sp. | reverse complement strand
TTGGATGGCACAATCAGAACATTTTTTTCGGCTATTAGGGTAACCAATTTATTAACACCATTAGAAAAGGTATTTAATCCTGGTCCAAAAACTCTGGTAAGGTTTAAAATCACACAGGACAATCCTTTTTTTACATAGTTTAAAACTATCTCTTCCGACATGCTTTTGGTAAGCTCATAATCATTGGCATAAGAAGTTAGCCTTGGTTGCTCTTCGGTAATTGGATTCTGTTTATATGACGGACCAAAAACTGAAAGAGTACTTGTGAAGACTACCTTATTTACACCAAGCTCTAAGGCCGCTTTTAAAATATTTTCGGTCCCTAATACATTAGAGTTATAAAAATTAGCAATGCTTTTACATTTTAAATTTGTATATGCTGCGGTATGAAACACATAGACACATCCTTTCATGGCGGCTATTACTGAGTCATAATCACACAGGTCACCCTCATAAATTATAATGTTTTTATCCAGGGGAAGGTTGGCAGAATTTACATCCCTTACCAAGGCATGCACCATATAATTTTCTTTTGCCAGTTTTAGTGCCAGTTGATGTCCCACATATCCTGTAGCACCGGTTATAAATACTTTCATGATGTTGATTTTTTTAAGGTGAGTGAATAAAACATTGATATTTCATAGACAGACGAAAGTGCCATATGAATAAAAAAGGCGTACCATATATTTCTGGTTAAATAGGTAAATACGCATAAAATAATTCCAAATGGTATGGCTCCCATAATTTCTTTTCTGGAATCGAAGATGTGAATTAACACATATAATAGTGTACTATAAACTCCAGCTAAATAAACAGAGCTAAACTCTAAAAACTGAATCAGAAGAATTCCTCTAAAAAAGAATTCGTAGCATAGTAAAAAGACTGTTCGAATAACGAAGTACAACCAAGCATCTGAAAAACGATATGGACTTATATTGACATTTTTGAATGTATTATTCTTGACAGACAAATGCGAGACATAACCAGATAAAAACAGTATTGATAAAAACGACACCAGTACTGGCATTCTCGGAACCTCAATAGTATTTATTAGTACTCTCAAATCTGGATGAATAACATAAAAAACAACACCAAAAAGAATGATACCAACAATATGCTTCAAGTTTAGAAGCCCTAGACCATTGGTAGTCAATAATGCATGTTCTAGATTATGGACAGCAAGCTTTTTATACGCCATGCTTATCAAAAAATAGATTGAAAAGCCAGTGATAATCAATACCCAAATAATTACTGAATTTTCCATGGCTATAAAGGCATTAATAAAACATCAAACATTGGGCTGACCGCCTCTACCATAATGCATCTTCCATTTTTATAATGAAAAATGTTATACTTCCCTTTTGCTATCTCAACCTTATACTTTCCATGACCTAGATATTTTATCTCAATCATTTCCTTTTGAGTATCACCAAAAACAGACATTACTCCTTTAGGCTCATCAAAATATAATGTGATGAGATTTTGTTCTATGGCTTCAATATTCAGTACTTCTACCTTATTGCCTTCATTGATATTGTAATGGCTTTTATTATGGGTGATACTGTGATTAATCTTTACCTTATTATTCAACGTTCTATAAACTGAAGAGTAAATTAAAATTCCATTTCTAAAAACACATGTTTCTTTCCCAATTACTTTTACATTCAAAAGTAACTTGGCATCTATCTGACTTTCTGAATTGTAGGTAGTTGAATCGCCGGAAACCTTCCTTATAATATGTATGGTTCCAATAACCTTATGGTTTTTCACAATTTGAAATACTTTTGGTTTCTCGTTGGCTGGATTGCCAGAGGCGTGCGTAACTGTCAGAATCAATAGCAAAATGAGAATTTTAAAGACTATCGACTTGATTTCAATAAGTTTTTTACTAGTTATCGAGATAACCTTCAAACGCCTTAACGTATATAAAATTAGCATTAGTAACATGACAAATAATTTTTAGATCGTTGTTAGTGATCATAAAAGTATTGGTACATTTTGATATCAATATCCGAGATATTCCGTAGTGAAAAAATTAGGATATCCAACGATAATTCTGGACAGTATCAGCTGTTATCGCGAAAGGTTGTGGGTGTTTCTGAAGTGAATTTTTTAAACGCAGAATAAAATGTAGATTTTGAATTGAAGCCACATTCCAGACCAATTGCTACAATGGTATATTGGCTAAATTCATCATTGGACAAAAACTTTTTAGCCTGCTCAACACGCAGAGAATTAATAAAATCGGAAAAATTATAATGACTATAGGAGTTTACTAGTTTTGAGAAATAGCTTTTGCCCATTCCAAGGTCTAAGGCCAAAGCTTCCATACTTAACAAAGGATCTAAATACAGTTTGTTATGTATAATATGGTCCCGAATTTTCTGAAAATCGTTTTGGTGTTTTGCATTATAAAAATCATCTTCCTGATTTTTAGATTCTATATTAAAATTACTTTGAGAGGAGATAAGAACTTGATTTGATACAATTCGTTCTCTCAAAACTATGCGATCCTGTACAACACTATATTTATAAAACCCTTGATAACCAATCCAATACAGCAATATCGACGAACCTAAGCGTAATGGGTAATAGGCTACGACATTTCCGTTAATATGGTTAAAAACAACCGCTACAATCCACATGAGAATAACTACACCTCCAAGCCTGATAAACCACTTTATCCAATTTAAATCATCATAGGACAAAATAAATTCTAACAGATCATGTCGCTTAAAAACCAAAAGACACGCATTAATAAACAAGAAAATACAATAAACCAAATTAAAGGTCTCCTCAAAATCCGTGTATTGTTTAATCATTAAAATATTTCGTCCTGGAACCTCATAATAAACGTAGGATATTAAGCAAAGACGAATTACGAGTTCCAAAATAAAAATAATCAATGTAGGTTTTATAAAATCATTGACGAGCTTTTCCACTCTTAAAAAATGTGTTGTAAACGCGTAAAACATCGGGAAAATAAAAACATACCAGGGAACTAAAAGCTGTTCTATCAAAAAAAGAGTAGAAGTAAAATCATTGTCAATCAACCATCGTTGAAGGTTGTTTAGTGAAAGGAATAGTACTGTCAAATTTAAAAAGACAATAACTTTGTCAAACTTTTTTTTTACAAAAAGGGTTACCAAATTGAATCCAAAACCTTGAACAACACCAGCAATTAATAAAAAATTTATAATTGAAATAAGGTCCATAATAACAATTAATTAACCTACATCAACAATAATAAATTTAGGGCAATTACGATGGTTGGTTTAAATGAAACATATTGATTATAAATCTAATATAGCAAAAATGCTGGAATTTATGTAATGAAGTAAAGCTATTTGATTGAAAGATATTTGATTGAAAATAAAATTTTGGAGGGGTAAGATTGATTTAGATATGTGAAGATAGATTAACTATGATAAAATTGCATACTATTAGACTCAATATTGAATTTGGTGAATTCCATTTTCATACGATTAGCAGCGCATTGTCTATGGCTTTTATTAATTAAAACATAATACATGTATGTATCCAGAAATACTTTTAATTTTGATGGCCTTTGAAGAGTATTTGATTCCATATCGCAAAAACTTTAATGACTTACTCAAAAATAATTGTAATTATTGAGAATCTATAGTGATATATTGCTTATAATTGAGATTATTTTTATTAATTTTCACAAAATGTACATGCTGTAACCTGTAATTTTACAAAAAATGCAAGAATTATTCATTTCTCATTTAAAAGCTCGATCTCAAGACAATACATCATTTGTTGATGAAGTCGCTTCTGTACTCGATATTGGTTATGACGCTGCCTACAGGCGTATTAACTTAAAGACAAGTTTATCATTAGAAGAAAGCATTCAACTCGCCAAACATTATAAAATTTCCCTTAATAATCTGTTTGAAATAGGAAACCAACATACCATCCTGGCCGAGTTGTCGCCAAGACCCAGTGATGAAAAAGGATTGGAAATGTGGTTCAAACAATCTTTGAGTAACGTTGCCCCCCTTACTAAATTAAAAAATGCAGAAATCATTTGGTCCGGTAAAGATATATCCTTGTTCAGAACGCTCACAGACTCATACCTTACACGATACAAAATGTATGTTTGGTTAAAGGATATCAATGTCAAAATGGCTAAAAGCAAAATAACTTTTGATGAGTGGGTAGAAACCATTCCTAATTCGCTTTTGCAAAGTGCATTTGAAGTAAGCGATATATATAAGCACATTAATATTACTGAACTGTGGAATGACAATACTGTCAATGG
>JBGTDZ010000196.1:0-2207 GCA_041748055.1 Aquaticitalea sp. | reverse complement strand
TACAATCAAGTTGGGAAACCTTCTGTAAGTATGCAAATGAACGGTAAAGGCGCTAAAATTTGGGAAGCAATGACTGGAAAAGCCTATTCACAGCAAAGTCAGATTGCGATTGTACTTGATAACATCGTGTATTCTGCTCCGGGCGTAACAACTGGTCCAATTTCCGGTGGAAATTCAGAAATATCAGGCTCTTTTACCCTAAATGAAGCCATCGATTTAGCCAATGTATTAAGAGCGGGAAAATTACCAGCGTCTGCCGATATTGTACAAGCAGAGGAAGTTGGTCCTTCACTGGGTCAGGAAGCCATTGATAGTGGAATGATGTCATTCTTGATTGCTTTAACATTGGTTCTTGGCTGGATGATTATGTATTACGGTAGAGCAGGTTGGTTTGCAGACGTTGCCTTAATGTTCAACATCCTCTTGATTTTTGGGGTGCTTTCAGGTTTGGGCGCTGTATTGACACTTCCTGGCCTTGCTGGTATCGTACTGACCATCGGTATGTCCGTGGACGCAAACGTACTGATCTTTGAACGTATTCGAGAAGAAATTGAGAAGGGCAAGAGTCAAAAAGAAGCGATTAAGGATGGTTTTGCCAACGCATTGTCTTCAATTTTGGATGCCAATATCACAACTGGTTTAACTGCTATTATCTTATTTGTATTTGGTACAGGTCCAATTAAAGGGTTTGCAACCACATTGATAATTGGTATCGTAACCTCTTTGTTCACCGCAATTTTCATCACAAGGTTATTGGTGGATTGGTATGTGAACAGAGGAAAAGTATTGAAATTTTCAACCTCTGTGACTAAAGGTCTTTTCAAAAACGTAAATATTGATTTCCTAAGAAAAAGAAAGATGTCTTACATCATTTCAGGGGCATTACTTCTTTTGAGCATTGGTTCTTTGGCTATTGAAGGTTTGGACCAAGGTATAGATTTTGTAGGCGGAAGAACGTACCAAGTACGTTTTGCCCAAGATGTGAGCCCGGAGGAAGTATCACAGGATTTAAACGCCACATTTGGAAGTGCAGAGGTCAAAACCATCGGAAGTTCTCATGAGTTGAAAATTTCGACCAAGTATAAGGTTAATGAAAACTCTGCTGAATCCGACGAAGAAGTGCAATCCAAGCTATTTACCGCATTACAGAAATACTTACCTAATGGCATGACTTACGACAATTTCAAAATAGGTTCAGGAGATGCCAAATTAGGTAAAATGTCTTATAGTAAAGTAAGTCCAACCGTGGCAGATGATATCAAGAAGGAGTCCTTCTGGGCAGTTCTTGGTTCATTGGTCGTGGTTTTTCTTTACATTTTGGGTCGATTCAAAAAATGGCAATTTTCACTTGGTGCCGTTGCGGCCGTATTCCATGATGTGGTGATTGTATTGGGTATTTATTCTTTGCTGCACAAGTACATGCCATTCAGTATGGAAATAGACCAAGCCTTTATCGCAGCGATTTTGACGGTTATTGGTTATTCCTTGAATGATACTGTGGTGGTGTTTGATAGAATTCGTGAGGTCACCAACGAAAAAGGATTCAGAGGTGGTGTCAATATAAATTCTGCTATCAACAGCACATTGAGTAGAACCTTGAATACATCGTTTACAACCTTAATTGTATTGATAGCGATGTTTACATTCGGAGCAGATTCCTTGAGAGGATTATTGTTCTCGTTGATTGTTGGTATCGTGGTTGGTACATATTCTTCGATATTCATTGCAACGCCGATTATGTACGATACCTTGACGGATAAAGGCGAAGCACCTGCACCGGAAGTAAAGAAATAATTAGTTCTACAAAGTTAAATATAAAAAAGACTGTCTGAAAAGATGGTCTTTTTTTTGATATATAATTAACTTTATGAGAATAAATTACAAGGAAGAATAATCAATTGAGTCCCCAACTTCCAATTTCCAAGTGTCACATAAACCAGCGTTGATTTCCAAGACATATTGTGCTGGCACATTGGATGGCAAAGAGTTTTCATCAAACGGTGTGGCATTTTTTTGAATGCTTACAATTTTTTTGTCAGCCCCAATATAGATAATGTCTAAAGGGATCCTTGTGTTCTTCATATAAAAAGAATGGTGCTGGGCATTAGGAAATATAAACAGCATTCCTTGGTTGTCTGCCATGAAATCGCGATACATCATTCCTGTTTGGGTCTGATACTCATCATCCGCAATTTCTATGTCAATGG
>JBGTDZ010000195.1:0-3059 GCA_041748055.1 Aquaticitalea sp. | reverse complement strand
ATTGATACAATGAGGGCGTAATGTAGGCTGTGCTGTAACTTGCCAATCCCTTAATGTAACCAAAACTCAAGTTTTTTCTAAAGGAAGGATTGATGCTATACACCAGTTGACTACCATATTCCGAATGGTTATTGAATCGCGCACCAGCATTTAGATTAAAACCAAAATCAGACACAAATACCACATTGGCATATGGGTCGATGATTGTAAACTTTGCATCTTCTGGATTTATACTTTGTTCAGAATCTGTATCACCGAAAGGAATTGAAAAACTTTCCATTGTGTTTTCTTGGGCATTCAGTCCCAAAACAGTGTAAAATTTATCATTGAAATTGTAGCGATTAAAAAAGTCGCCAACAAAACTTTCAGCATTGAACTCGGCAGGGAAACTTGAAAAAATCTCTCTTTCGATATTATTATATGCAGCATTCAAGGTAATGCTACCGTTTTTATAATTGTACTCGGGGGAAATTCCAATGCGATACTGATTTGTTTTTGACCGGTCATCTGAATCAATTCCCGAAAACCCATCATCAAAATCGGCCTTAAATCTATCAAAACTTGCATAAACATTCATTTTAAAAGCATTGGAAAATTCATATCCCAATTTTAAATTTCCATTGATCGCATTGTAAGCATCGGATTCTGTTCCACTGGAAAGCGCAGACAATCCATCGGTAAATTGATTGCCGAAACTGGCCAGATAATTGAATTTGTTGAGAGTTCCATTTAGTGACACACTATTTCTAAAATCCTCAATCGCATAATCGGTATCATTTGCGGATTGATTGCTCCCTAGAATACTTGTGAAGTTTGCCGAAATTTTATCTTTTGAAGCTGATTTCAATTTGATATTAATAACCACAGTCGCAGCCCCTGAACCATATAGGGTGCTCGATGCTCCTTTGAGAATTTCAATACTTTCAACTTGGTCAGCATTTAATAATCGCAAATCGTAATCGTTGGCAATTTGTGAAGCATCGGTTACTGCAATGCCATCAATCAAGACCAATACCTGGCGATTTCGTCCTCCACGTATGTAATAGGACAGATTTTGGCCTGCATTGCTTTTTGTACCATTGATTTCAATCCCTGCGGTGGAATTAATGATTTCAGCAATCGATTTTCCTTGCAAATGCTGTAGTTCAGCTTGCGTAATTTTGGTAATGACCTTACCTGAATTTTCTCTTTTTAAGTTGAATTTTGAATCTGTCACCACGACTTCTTCCAATTGTTCCACTTTAGTGGAATCGTTCCCGATAGCTAGCGGGAGCTGTTGCGCAAAACCAAGTACCGACACTCCAAATGCCAATACAGCAAAACCAGTTGTTTTGTTGTTCATGTTAATTGTTAATACTCGAGAGCAGTATGAAAATCATACTCCAACTTTTATCCCGAAAGTTTGACTTATGTGTTTGAATTTGGCAGGTCTCCTGACTTGTTTAATGTTATCATACCTTCCCAGTTTTAAAACCAGTGGTTATTGAAGTGAATAACATCCCAAAATGAGGTGCCCAAAAAGTTGGGCATAAACTTACAGTTGCGGGAACAGTTCAAGACTGAAGAGTAACTAACGGTGATTTAAGATTTCGGAATTTTTTTTCAAACTTCTTCAATCTTTATTCAGCAATCATTAATCTTTTCACTTGATTCCCTTTTAATCCACATAGAAATTCTATGCAGAACCTAAATTCGTTGCGAAAGTAAACATTTTATTTGAAAGTTTGGCTTAGGCGTTTCAGGTTTTAAAAAACTGAAAGGTCTGAATGTTTCCGTTAAATAATCTTATTTTTGAATTGTCAAAAAATTTTAAAATTGAAAAATGCAATCGTTTTATTTCTATTTCTTTCTTTTCTAAATTGCAAAGAGGATAAAGTTATAGAAAGAAAATTACCGTCAATTGACCACAGGAAAATCAACATCGAATATGCAAAAGGTTTTTCTGTAATCTATCATCAGGAATTTAGGGTTTTGGAAATAAAAAACCCTTGGCCAAAAGCCGAAAAAGTCTATCGTTATGCTCTAATTCCGCAAGAGATGGCATCCAAAATCACTTTAAATGCAGATGAATTCGATGGTATATTGATAACACCTATCCAAAGAATGGTAGTTACCTCTACCACTCACATTCCCGCTTTGGAACTGTTGGGCGTGGAAGAAACTTTGGTGGGCTTCCCTGGAGCCGATTATATTTCATCAGAAAAGACAAGAACTTTAATCGATAATGGCTCAGTAAGGGAATTGGGGCAAAATCAAGGCATCAATACTGAAGTCTTGCTGGAATTAAAACCAGAAGTCGTGATTGGTTTTGGAATTGATGGCAACAACAGAACCTTTGAGACCATCAAAAAATCTGGAATTCCTGTGATATACAATGGGGATTGGGTGGAAGTCTCTCCTTTGGCCAAAGCCGAATGGATCAAGTTTTTTGGAGTGATTTTTAATAAAGAAAAAGAGGCACATTCCATTTTCAACCAAATAGAAAATGACTATTTGGAAGCTAAACAATTGGCTTCAAAAATCAAAAAAAGACCGACGGTCATTAGCGGTGCCATGGAAAAGGATGTTTGGTACTTGCCTAACGGAACCAGTCCTGAAGCGCAATTGCTAAAAGATGCCAATGTCAATTATTTATGGAGTGACACCAATGCTAGTGTAAGTTTGTAATTAAGTTTTGAAGCTGTTTTTGAAAAAGGAAAAAATGCCGACATTTGGATTAGCCCTTCTTATTACAGTTCATTGGAAGCTCTAGAAAAAGCCAATGGACATTACACTCGCTTTGATGCATACCTTGAGAAAAAAGTCTATTCGTTTGTGAACACCAAAGGAAAAACAGGTGGGGTGACTTATTTTGAATTAGGGACTGCAAGACCAGATTTGGTATTGAAGGATTTAGTAAAAATCTGCCATCCAGAATTGTTGGAAGCTTATGAACTGCACTTTTTTAAGCCGTTGGAATAATTGAACTCTCAAAAAACATATCGAATACCATTTTTGTGGCTTTTTATTCTACTGGTGATTTGCTTTTTTGTTAATATCAGCTTGGGTTCGGTTACAAT
>JBGTDZ010000194.1:0-2421 GCA_041748055.1 Aquaticitalea sp. | reverse complement strand
TGTATTAATGCTCTTGAAAATTTTGTATTGTGTTTCTAATACTGATAAATTAAATCCGTGTGCGGTTTTAGGTAGTAAATAATATTTCTTTTTAGGGGCTTTAATTTTATTGAAATATTTTTTTGTTTTTTCTTTTGATGTTAAAATGTCTTCATTGCCCTGTATCAAATAAATTGGAATTTGAAAAGCTAAATTGTCCTTTATTAAATTAATGTTTTCACTCATTGATTGCACGCCTAATTTACTGTCTCCTGTATAATTTACAAAAGAATAGTCATCTCCATCACTTCGATTCTGATTATCTTTTTCGTTATCATATTCAGGAGAAAGTATAAACCAATTATCAGGAGCTGGAGTCGAATTCATACCCTCATATTTTTTTAAAATTCTAAATAACTGACCTACTTTTTTTGCCCTGTCATAAGGAGGTTTGCCTATATTGTTTAATAGGTCTAAAGCATCTTTGTCATTTTTATTTTCTGCCATCTTGTAAATTCTATTGTAAAAAACTATATCAATGGTAGGATTGACAATTTGTGAGTGTCCCACGTATGCGTAATAAAGTTCTGGTCGCTTTGATGCCATTTTTACTCCCAGTGCTGAACCCCAAGAAGTACCGAATAAAATGATTTTTTGTTTATTTAAATGTTTCAAAAGGTATTCTGATAATGCAACTCCATCGTTTGTCATAAGGTCAATAGATAATGGATTTTCCTTTAAATATTCAGGTGTTAGTTCCTCTGGTGCATAATTCCCAAAAGTTCTTCCTGTACCACGTTGGTCCCATTGAACTATAATAAAATCCTTTTCCAAATCTTTGTAAAGATTGTCTGAATATGGACTTATCGGACTACCTGGACCTCCGTGAATAAACAATATTATAGGTTTTGAACTTTCTCCTTTGATGGTAACCCATTGTTTGATACCATTTATTAAAATAAACTTTTCTTCTGAAATTTTGTTTTTTAGTATCTTATCCTGTATAATCGTTTCAACCTGTGCTTTTGCAAATGCTGGAATTGTTAAAGATAAGCAAAGGATAAACACATTTACCCAAAAAATAGAAAATTTGTCATTATTGTTAATCTTCATAAGGAAATACTTCTTGGCAGTTAGTTGTTTGGAATATTGCTCTTTTGTCATCATTTTTCTGTCTGTTTAAAATATGTAGGGTGTCGCTTTACAATGACCACTAACGATTAGTATATGCGAAGTGCGACCGATAGGGAGCATTATCGCATATACAGTGTTGTGTGTGGTTTTACTTTATCTATGCCATTACGGCAATCATATCGAATATTTTTTGACCAAGTTTTTTATTCCCAATAATCTCTGAATTTTCAATTGCTTCTTCTCTCTTTATGCCTTTCGTAAATATTTTCCAAGCGTAATTATCTTGTATTTTAACTTCACAATTGGGTTCTTGATTTGTAGAGGTGAACAACTCCCAACCATTGTCGTAATACAAAAACCAACTTTTCTCTGTCCTCCCCAAAAAAATAATTTTGACCAAATCTTCATCTTTTCCTTCTACATTTCGATAATGATGGGGAAGGGCTCTAACTGAAGTATCCAAATATGGTAGATACCATTTTTCTCCAAGTAACTTCTGTTCGTCACCAACTGCAAGTCTAATCTGCTGTTGATGATGCCATTTTTCAGTGTATTCTCTTGCTATATGGAACCAATTTTTTGATTCATTCTCACCTGCCCAAGCCACTGAAAATTCGGCTTTATCGTTAGGGTCTAAGGTGGCTAAGAAATCGCAGTATTCTTTTCCCGATGACTTTAATAAATCAATTATGACTTTTGGGCTAAGTCTTTTCGTCGCTTTGACCCAATCAGCATTTAGTCTATTTAAGAAATCTATTAAATCTTCATATGAATTTATATTTTCAGGTTTTTCACCATAATATTTATCACGTAACATTGAAAGTGTTCTCAAATTCCCGTCCAATAAGTGGACAGCAACATCTTTTACTTTCCATTTAGGTGCGATAGTTTGCTTACCCCAATCATCGGCTGATAATCCTTCCAATAACTTGAAGAGCAACTTATCAAGTTCTGGCATTAGGGCAATTACATCTATCTGTTCTGGTTTTTTCATTGATTTTTTTAATCACACACAACGTTTTTGGCTATGGTTTGCTGCGTGGGTCAAGCAATAAATTTAGCAAATAAACACCAGCCATTCACGCTTGCGTGGTTTTTCCGAAGGAAAAACTACCTAGCAGTGGACTATACCCAGTGTGCCTGTTGCACAACTCTGTTGATAAAGTTTATGGAATAATGTGTTTTGGGCCCATAAAATTTATAATTTGTTGGTATGCAAGGAAAAAAGACCTATCAAGAGAAGCTTTTCAATTCATTTCAATTGAGCGAGCGCATACCAGAAAACAATTTTTACAGACGCTTAAAGTC
>JBGTDZ010000193.1:0-15272 GCA_041748055.1 Aquaticitalea sp. | reverse complement strand
ATATGAACGGGTACTTGAACATCATTCATGGAACTCCAATCATGTGATTGGCAGAATTGTTTTGTATGAACTGACAAGACATAGCGACCATCATTATAAAACGTCAAAAAAATATCAAGTTTTGAATTGCCATGCCGAAAGTCCACAAATGCCATATGGCTATCCAACATCGATGGTGCTGGCGATGGTGCCCCCATTGTGGTTTTCTATTATGAATAAGCGAATACCGAAAGAAATGATTTCTGCTTAATTATTTCAATTCATATTATCGTTTTATCTTTGTATCTCCAAAAAAAAACAAATGAACAAAGATGTTCGTGTGCGTTTTGCGCCCAGTCCGACCGGACCTTTACATATTGGTGGTGTTCGCACTGCGCTATTCAACTATCTATTTGCTAAAAAACACAATGGCACCTTCATTCTTCGGGTTGAGGACACAGACCAAACCCGCTATGTCGAAGGAGCTGAAAAATACATAGTTGAATCTTTGAATTGGTGTGGCATTCCGTTTGATGAAGGCCCGGGAAAGAACGAAAAATTCGGTCCATATAGACAAAGCGAACGTAAATCCCTGTACAAACAATATGCAGACCGTTTGGTTGCCTCTGGAAATGCATACTATGCCTTTGACACTGCCGAAATTTTAGACATCCATCGAAAAAACCACGAAGCCAAAGGAAAGACGTTTATCTACAATTGGCACAACCGTTCCAAGTTGAGCAATTCCCTGTCGCTTTCCCCTAATGAAACCAAAGCCAAATTGGAAGCTGGCCATGATTATGTAATCCGCTTTAAATCGCCGCAAGATGAAATGTTGCATCTTAATGACATTATTAGAGGGGATATTTCAATTGACACCAATGTTTTGGATGACAAGGTTTTATTTAAAAGCGATGGCATGCCAACTTACCATTTGGCGAATATTGTGGATGACCACTTGATGGAAATCACACATGTGATACGTGGCGAGGAATGGTTGCCATCATTGGCTTTGCATTATCAGTTATATGAAGCGTTTGGCTGGGAAAAACCACAATTTGCTCACTTACCATTAATTTTAAAACCAACAGGAACGGGAAAATTAAGCAAGCGCGATGGGGATAAATTGGGCTTTCCCGTATTTCCTTTGGCATGGAGATTACCTGAGGGCGGTGGTCAATCAAGAGGTTATAAAGAAGAAGGTTATTTCCCCGAAGCAATGGTCAATTTCTTGGCGTTTTTAGGTTGGAATCCAGGAACGGAACAGGAAATTTTCTCATTACAGCAGCTCTTTGAAGCCTTTGAGTTGGAAAAAGTCCATAAATCGGGCGCACGTTTTGATCCTGATAAAATCAAATGGTTCAATCATCAGTATATGCAATTTCAAAATGATGATGAGTTGGCTGAACAATTCAAAATCCACCAACCTCAATTGAAGGATATTGACGTAAATTATATTGCCTTGGTCGTTGGAATGATCAAGGAACGTGCGACGTTTGTAAGTGATTTTTGGGAATTAAGTTCATTCTTTTTTGAAGCTCCAAATCGATATGACGAAAAGACGTTTTTGAAAATCATAGATAACGAAACTCGTGAATTGATGGGAGAATTGGCTCAAACCATCAGTCACATTTCAGACTTTACGGCTGAAAACATTCAAACAGATATAAAAGGGTGGATTGGCACTAAAGAAATTGGATTTGGTAAAGTGATGCAGCCTTTGCGATTAGCATTGGTTGGGGCTATGCAAGGACCAGAGGTGTTTGAGATTATTTTTATGATTGGTAAGGCCGAAACTGTTCAAAGGATTGCGAATTTGGTTGAGACAGTATAAACTATCTGCGATTTAGAAACATTTTTAAGCATCCTGACTTCCCTGCGATTAAAAATAAATAAACGCCATAAACGCCAACATAGATTGATTCCCTTTAAACTTTTCATTGGAAGGAGTTGAATCCAGGTTCTGGTCGTTCAATTTATTCAACATATTTGTTAGGCCATAGATATATTGTACCCGCAGTTTAAAATGACTAAATCCGGTCGTCGCCCCCACGGAAGCGTTCACATTAAATTTTGAAATATCTCTGATGTCCTTTGCCAAAAGGTTGGAATATCCATCGAGACTGTAATTTTCCTTGCTACTATCCTTCAGCTCCAACTCACTATT
Source organism: Aquaticitalea sp. (assembly GCA_041748055.1). Lineage (GTDB taxonomy): Bacteria > Bacteroidota > Bacteroidia > Flavobacteriales > Flavobacteriaceae > JBPOFM01. Next base: position 13,126 of record JBGTDZ010000193.1, on the reverse strand, counting down.
ATATTGTAGCATTGGTCCTGCATCGAGCATTAGATAGTCTTTTGCCAATTTCAAATGAAACAAAAACTGTGCTTGGACCGCCAATAATTTATATTCCAAAGGCTCGGAAGTCGTACCCGGTAGGATGCTCCCCATAATTTCCAAATTGCTTTCAGAAACCTGCATTCCATAACTAACTGTATACCATCTGTGGGGCAAATCGAGTGTGGCCGCCATGGCACCTACCCAGCCGTTTCCTTCTTTTGTTGCAAAATTATCGGTTTTTATATCAAACTGAGTGAGCCCTCCGCCTATCCCAATTCCATTTGATATATACACCATCCCTCGGCGCTGTGAAAATGTCGTTGTAACAAAACCGATGCTGATAACTACTAATAAGATTAATGGTCTGATTTGCATGATTATTTATTCAAGTTTAGACAAATATAACTTAAATTAGACTTTTATATTTTGAACCCTTAAAATAACCATTATGAACCTTTTTTTAATTCCTGTTATTGTTTTTGTTGTAATCATTTTATTGTCCTCGTTTTTTACTGTAAAACAGCAATCTGCTGCCATCATTGAACGATTTGGGAAATTCTTGAGTATCCGTCATTCTGGTCTTCAGATGAAAATTCCGCTGGTCGATCGTGTCGCGGGCCGCATGAGCCTAAAGATCCAACAGTTGGATGTCATAGTGGAAACCAAAACACGGGATGATGTGTTTGTGCGTTTGAAAATCTCTGTTCAGTTCAAGGTGATACAAGATAAAGTCTATGATGCTTTTTATAAATTGGATTATGCACACGACCAAATTACTAGTTATGTGTTTGACGTGGTTCGTGCGGAAGTTCCAAAAATGAAATTGGACGATGTATTCGTCAAAAAAGATGATATTGCCATCGCGGTAAAAGAAGAACTGAACGATGCAATGTCTGACTACGGATATGATATCATAAAAACGTTGGTGACGGACATAGATCCAGATGCTCAGGTAAAGGCGGCCATGAACAGAATCAACGCGTCGGAAAGAGAAAAAATTGCGGCTCAGTTTGAAGGCGATGCGGCCCGTATCTTAATCGTTGAGCGCGCCAAGGCAGAAGCGGAAAGCAAGCGATTGCAAGGACAGGGTATCGCGGACCAAAGACGCGAAATAGCACGTGGTCTTGAGGAATCTGTGGAAGTGTTGAATAAAGTGGGCATCAATTCTCAAGAAGCCTCTGCGTTAATTGTGGTGACACAGCATTATGATACATTGCAATCCATTGGTGAGCACGTGAACAGCAACTTGATCTTATTGCCAAATTCGCCACAAGCAGGAAGTGATATGCTGAATAATATGGTCGCAAGTTTTACGGCCAGTAATCAAATTGGAGAGGCCATGAAGGCCTCAAAAAACAAGAAGCGGACTGGTGGTGATAAAAATTCTCAAGAATAAACACTAAGTTGTAAAAAGTAAAGAGAAAATCTATTAAAATTATTCTATTAAAACCCTCACAAAAAAATTTTGAGGGTTTTTATTTTAATGCCCTTCCTTATATTTCTTGACAATTGATTTCAGGCTTTCGAGATAATCCTTCATTGTTTTTTCGTCCATTTGGCCAACCTCGTTATTTTCATTTGATAAGGTTTCGGGTATTTCTTCCAAATACTTTTGAAGTTCAGGATACTTTTCCTCAATCTCCCGGGAGATTTTAGAGATTTCAGTCAATATTTTGTGGGGTATTTCCATAGTCTTTTGTTTGAAGAAAAAAAGTTACTGATTTAAATGCGCTCTACAAAACAATTAACTCGTTTTTTTAAATGGCTCACAGCTATTTGAAAGGGTGCCGTTCATCCCAATATTGAGCCGGATTCATAAGACTAAAAATAGGTTGTAGTAAAGCGTTCACAAGTCCGTTTGTGTGCTTAATATAGACCGACATTTCTTTTGATTTTGCCCCTACAGAACTTTTAATTTCCATGGCAGTTCGAGCATATACAATCGTTTTGAAACGGTTAAGGATGCCAAAACCTATCATATCATAAAGCATGTTCAAATAGAGTTGATTGTCGTACTGATGTGATTGGTCATAACCCAAAAAATAAGTTTCGATGGTATCTTCATTTAAAATCAAAGTATAAAATCCGATCAGGTCATCGTTAAAATAATATCCAAAAACCCTGAACCCGTCCCTGAGCCCCAACTTTAAACTATAAAAATGGTTTTCCGGTAAAACAAACGTATTGAATGCTGCGTTATTGGACACGTTCTTGTACAATTGAAACAGTTTGGAGGATTGATTTTGAATGTTTTCCAGCGTTAATTCACTTTGCTGAACTTTGCCCAGCTTCTTTTTTGCGCGTTTATAACGTGTTTTGTATTTGGTATTCAAATCGTTAATATAATCAGACATTGTGTGCCAATTTGGCCTGATTCTCAGCAACATATTGGGCTGAACATTCACATGATAAAATTTATTAATCTTGAACAATTCATTTTGTAGATGAATGCTGTCGTTATCAAAATAATCCTTGAATAATATCGCTCTGATGGTTTTATTTTTATTCTCTTTAATAAAGCGTTTCAATTCATCAATCGCTTCAAAAAGAATGGCAATAAAGTCACTTTGTGAAATCCTTTCTTTGTTGTAAAAAATACCGTGCTGACCTGTGTGGGTTAAATTTCCAATAACCAAAATATTCCCCTTTAAAAATCTGGATATGGCATCCTTAAAAATGGATTTCAATTTTGATCGCGATTCGCCTCTGAACATGTCCTTGGCATACAATTCCGCCCTCTGGGCAATCGCAATTCCAACTAATATTCCATCAAAAAAGACCCCAATAAAATATAATGAAATAGTGCTTGGAACGGCACCCTGCAATGCTTTTAAATAATCGAATTGAAGCAGAATGTTATGCGCAACCAGTGTATCCCATTCTTTTGGAAGTTCTTCAGTATTTTTATAAATCTCAAAATGTATCACACGAAAAAAGAAAAGACTGAATCAGTATAATTCAGCCTTCTGTGTAAAAATAGTCATAAATATTAGACCCAACCGCAAATGATGCTGCCCATCAATGTTAAGGTCACTATCCAATAACCAGAGTGAATGAATATATATTTGGCGCTTTTGCGTTCAAACAATCCGTTGATGGCGTTGATGGGAAAAGCAAAAAACAATCCTGCAATAAATCCGTGCAATGCGCCATGCTTAAAAGTTCTATAAGCCATCCCGTAATCATCCATAAATACCCGAAACGATGGCAGGGTATTTTCGTTGACCATTCCTCCAACCATGCCGTAAGCACCAGTTTGGTGCACTGAAAGTGCCATGACTACCATAGTGATCATTAGCGACAAAATGAAGGTAAACCCAAAAATTTTAAGCATATTACCACCTTTCAATTGGTCTTCGGTTAGCCCGGCTTCCGTCATCCATATGGTTCCAAAGACTTTTGGGTGGTACCAAATAAACCCAACAAGTAAAGTAACCACAGCGGCTACGGCTATGGCCAAGAAATTAGTTTCCATAATTTAAATTTTTATTGATTAGTTGATTTAAATGTACAAAAAACCTCAATGCCAACCCATTGAGGATTCATATTAATTTTTGTTTTGGCTAAATCGAATTGGCTTCCTTTTGCAAAAGGATGTCCCAATCATCGATTCCGTTTTGGATAAAGGTTTTTACTTCTTCATTCCTTTCCAGGCCTTTCTCCAAAAGAACCCCAAGTGCGATGGTGGTAACAATTCGGGTTCCAATCTTTTTTGCGGTCGTGTTGAACCAAGGTTGCAGCTCTTCATAGCTCACTTTTCTGGCTAATTCCTGGATTTCTGCTTTGGTTTTTAATTGCTTTTCCTCGGGCAAATTGGTGTATTTTTTTCCCAATTGCTGAATGATATCAATTGCTCTTCTATGTGGTTGATTGTTTTGCGGCTTGGGTTGATTGGTGCTTTTGTTTTCGGCCGGTTGTTGCTTTTCCCAAGAATCACGCAATCCAACGGTTTTATTGAATACCAAATGTTCAGAAGTTGAATCCTTATCGACATTAAAATAACCGATTCTTTGAAATTGAAAACGTTCTCCTGGTTTGGAATCTTTTAAACTTGGTTCCACATAGCCAGTCACAATTTTAAGGGATTCTGGATTAAGGAATTCCATAAAATCCTTTTCTGGATGCGCATCTGGAGCTTCCTCCATGAACAATCGGTCGTATTCCCGGATTTCAGCTTTTAAAGCATGTTTGATGGACACCCAGTGCAAGGTCCCTTTTACTTTTTTTGATGTGTCTTGGGAATAGGTACAATGAATTTCTGAGATGTTTCCATCTAAATCCTTAACTATGCTTTCCCCTTTGATGATATAGGCGTTTTTCAATCGAACTTCGCCTCCAAATTTCAGCCTGAAAAATTTACTATCTGCTTCCTCTTTAAAATCGTCTCTTTCTATAAACAATTCACGGGAAAAAGGCACTTTTCTAAAGCCTGCGCTTTCATCTTCTTGATTATTCTCTGCCCCCAACCATTCTTCTTTTCCTTCTGGATAATTGGTAATGACCAACTTCACCGGATCCAACACCGCCATAACGCGCGGTGCTGTTTTGTTTAAATCTTCACGAATGCAAAACTCCAACAAGGCGACATCTATGACGTTATCACGTTTGGCCACACCAACGGTTTCCACAAACTTCTTGATGGCATTTGGCGTGTACCCACGACGACGCAGGCCTGAAATCGTCGGCATTCTTGGATCGTCCCAACCAGTAACAATTTTTTCTTCGACCAATTTGAGCAGTTTTCGTTTGCTCATGACGGTATAACTCAAATTTAATCGTGCAAATTCGAGTTGTTTGGGGCGTAATTTATCCTTATCTACCACTTGGTCCAAAAACCAATCATAGAGTTCTCTGTGTGGCTTGAATTCAAGGGAGCACAAACTATGTGAAATCTGTTCGATATAATCACTCTCACCATGGGTCCAATCATACATCGGGTAGATGCACCAATCGTTTCCTGTTCTGTGATGGTGCTTTTTGAGCACACGGTACATTATAGGATCACGCATGAGCATATTGGGGTGTTGCATATCAATTTTGGCGCGCAACACATGTGACCCTTCTTCACATTCCCCATTTTTCATTTTGGCAAACAATAGAAGATTGTCTTCTACGCTCCTGTTGCGGAATGGCCCATCAACACCGGGCTGGGTTGGCGTTCCTTTTTGTTCTGCCATTGCTTCCGAAGATTGAGAATCGACATAGGCTTTACCGTCTTTTATAAATTGTACTGCCCAATCATACAGTTGCTGGAAATAATCAGAAGAGTATAATTCATTTGCCCATTGATAACCCAACCAAGAAATATCTTCTTTAATGGCATCCACATACTCCTGTTCTTCTTTGGCCGGATTGGTGTCGTCAAACCGAAGGTTGACTGGTGCATTGTACTTTTCGCCCAAGCCAAAACTGATTCCTATGGCCTTGGTATGACCAATGTGCAAGTAACCATTAGGTTCGGGTGGAAAACGGAAACGCAAGTCGTTCTTGGACATGTCGTTCGCCAAATCTTCCTCTATAATGTGCTCGATAAAATTGAGTGGTTTTGATTCTTCTGACATAAAACATTTCTAATTTCTTATTTTAATATTATTAAACAGCAATAAGAATTCTAATGCAAAATTAGACATTTTAGTTCTATAAATGCCTTATTTTTGTGATAACAAAAGCAAATATGGGAACCATAAAAGTTGACAATATACGTGTTTTTGCACATCATGGTTGTCTAGTGCAAGAAACCAAAATTGGAAGTGAGTATCGCGTTGATTTGGAAGTCAAGGCAAATCTACAACCTTCCGCTATTTCGGATAAATTGAGTGATACGGTTGACTATGTTTTGCTCAATCGCATCATAAGGGAAGAAATGAACGTGCCTACCCATTTGTTGGAAACTGTAGCCAAGCGAATTTTAACCCGAATTTTCAATGAAACTCATTTGGTCAAAAAAGCCACGGTTTGGGTCAGTAAATTAAATCCTCCTATTGGCGGTGATGTTGAGATGGTAACGATTAAAATGGTCGAAAAGCGAAAAAACCATTCGTAAATAGCGTAAAAACTTAATTTTTTATACATTTGCCGTTCAATAATGGTGTCGTGGCCGAGTGGCTAGGCACAGCTCTGCAAAAGCTGCTACAGCGGTTCGAATCCGCTCGACACCTCAGAGCCTCCAGATTGTTTCTGGGGGTTTTTTATTGTAAATTTTTAAGAAAAATTAATTAAAGACTGGCAAAAGCTGCAGTACAAATCGAATCCGCTCGACACCTCAGAGCCTCCAGATTGTTTCTGGGGTTTTTTATTGTAAATTTTTAAGAAAAATTAATTAAAGACTGGCAAAAGCTGCAGAACGAGTCGAATCCGCTCGACACCTCAGAGTCTCCAGATTGTTTCTGGAGGTTTTTTTTTAATGAATCTTAATGAGAATACCTGTAGTTAGGTAATACCATGTATGATTGCAGGAATTTATAATCTAGTATCTCAGCCAAAAATTAATATATTGGTTTAATCTGCTCGATTCGATCTTTCAACCGCTCCTTTTCTTTTGGGAAAAAAACCTGAATCAGCAGTAGAACTCCAAATCCTAAAATCACTATGGAAATCAATTTCTTTGTCTTAAAGATGCGCCGTGGTGTGAGTTTGCTTTTCAATTTTTTGGCAATCAGGATTTTGAAAATATCCACAACAAAATAGGTCACTAAGATTGTTGTCAAAAACACCAAAAGCCCTTCTGTGGTTTCTGTCAGTGAATTGCCAATGACAATAAATCCAAGCCAGCCCACCAATACGCCTATATTTATAAAATTGAGCAAAAAGCCTTTTAAAAAAAGTTTTCCGTAATTTTTTTGAAACTCAACCTTATGGTATTCGCGAACTATGGAACGAAAAGATTTGGATGTTTTGGTAAATGTTATGATGCCATAAACCACTAATAGAACACCTCCAAAGACCAAAAAGTTTGGGTCGTCCTTAAGTTTTTCGAGAAGTCGGTTTGTACTGAAAAAGGCCACTGCTATAAAAAAAACATCTGCCAACATGACGCCCAGATCGAAAATGAGCGCACTTTTAAATCCTTTGGTGGCACCGGTTTCCAAGAGCACGAAAAAGACTGGCCCAATTGTAAATGCTAAAATCATACCAAAGGGAATGGCCGATAGGATGTCATCTAACATAGAATTGAGTTTCCAACAAATTTAATAAAACTTTAGGGAATCAGTCCATTCGTTTAATTTGACCTCCAAGAACCTTACTTTCGTTTACCTGTTTTGGATTTCCATAAATAAAAATATCACCTCCTGCACGAATTTTTGCATCTACTAAATGTGAAGCATTCACATAAGCGTTGCCACCGGCTCTAATGGATACTTTTGTGGATTCTGTAAGTAGATTTTCACCCTTATACATTCCTCCCGTATTGATGGAAACATCTTGTCTCGTGGCTGTTCCATTTGTTTGTATTTCACCTCCTGTCACAGCTTTGATGTCCACTTCCGTAACCATTATATTTACTTTGATGAAACCCCCTTCTTGTGCCCTTAATTCCATTTTATATTTTGTGAAGGTTTCTTCACTTGACACATAGGCACCTTCATTAACATCTATGACATCAATGTCTTTGTAATAGAGCGTCACGTTTGTTTTATTGCCGTCAAATTTTTCTTCAAGATCCATTTTAATTTTAAGGACACCATCATTGTTTTCGATAGAAACATCATTCATATTGTCTCCAGATATAACAACATTTGTTTTATCTGATTTGATTAAGGTTACATTTATTAAATCATACACCTTAACTTGGTCAAAATCACCTGGATTTTTTTCAATTGAATTTTGTCCGAAATTGCTTATTGAAAAACATAGTACCAATGTTATTATTAAAAATTTCATTTTGTTTGTTTTTGAGTTCATTTCAAGAGTTAGACTAATTTAATCATAAAGAAAAATCCAATAAAATTTGTAGTGGTAAAAAAAATTAAAATTAAGCTACTACGACTGCGGTTCCTGTTACTGAAACCGCAACATAATTTGCGGCCGTCAGCTCAATATCCACCTTAATACCGACAACGGCATTGGCGTTGAGTTTCTTTGCATTTTCCATAAGTTGCTGGAAAGCTTCCTCTTTTATTTCGCTCATGCCGTCGCTGATAGCTTTATGGTATTTTTCCATATTAAACGTCATCGTCATTTTCTGAATGTCGAAGCCTATTCCAGAAACTATTCCCTTGTATTCAATAATTTTAAAGCCTTCAATTGCGTTGGTGGTAGTAAGTATCATAACCTTATTATATAGGATGGTACATTAATTAATCATAAAAATTTTATAATTGAATTTGTGGTTTTCCAATCAAATTAAAATCAAGATGCTTTTTGACCAAATCAGCATTTTTAACTTTTACGATGACTTCATCTCCAAGTTGATATACCATTCCTGATTTCTTACCAACCATTGCATATTGAGCTTCATCAAATTGGTAATGATCATCATTCATGTCCCTTACACTTACCATTCCCTCACATTTATTTGAAATGATTTCCACATAGATTCCCCAATCTGTCACACCAGAAATGACCCCAACAAATTCTTCATCCTTATGATCTTGCATAAATTTAATCTGCATGTATTTGATGGAATCGCGTTCGGCTTTGGTGGCCAGGTTTTCCATATTACTGGAATGTGCGCATTTTTCTTCGTAGATGTCTTCATTGGTAGATTTTCCACCATCTAAATAATGTTGCAATAAGCGATGTGCCATTACATCTGGATACCTTCTAATCGGCGAAGTAAAATGACTATAATACTCAAAAGCCAATCCGTAATGTCCAATATTGTGCGTGGTATATTCGGCTTTACTCATGCTTCTTATTGTCAAAGTATCTACAAGATTTTGCTCTTTTTTACCTTCCACATCGCGCAGCAACCCATTCAAGGATGCTGAAACGCTATTTCTATCCTTAAAGTTAAGTTTATATCCAAATTTAGAAACAATGCCTTGCAGAGCAGCCAACTTGCTTTCATCTGGCTCGTCATGGACCCGATAGACAAAGGTTTTCTTGGGAGATTGCTTTCCAACAAATTCAGCCACTTTTTTATTTGCCAAAAGCATAAATTCCTCAATCAGTTTATTGGCATCCTTACTGGTTTTAAAGAAGACACCGATAGGGTTGGCCTGTTCATCCAGATCAAATTTCACTTCTACCTTATCAAATGATATTGCGCCATCTTTCATCCTTTTTCGGCGCATAACTTTTGCCAGTTCATCCATTTTCAAAACAGCATCCGCTACTTTTTGATCTGCCATATATGGTTTTCCTGTTAACGAAATCTCGGCGGGAATTTGATTGGCTTTTGTTTCAATGATTACTTGAGCTTCTTCATAGGCGAATCGTGCATCGCTATATGTTACAGTTCTCCCGAACCATTGACTTTTTACTTCTGCCTTATCGTCCATTTGAAAAACTGCAGAAAATGTATATTTCTCTTCGTGAGGACGCAATGAACACGCATTGTTGGACAACACTTCAGGTAACATTGGTACGACCCTATCTACCAAATATACAGAAGTCCCGCGTTCATAAGCTTCATCATCGAGAATGGTTCCTTCCTGAAGATAATGCGACACATCGGCAATATGGATTCCTATTTCGTATAGACCATTATCCAAAATTTCAAATGATAGGGCATCATCAAAATCCTTGGCATCTTTTGGATCAATTGTAAAGGTCAAGGTTTTCCGCATATCGCGGCGTTTGGCTATTTCTTCATTGGTAATTGAAGTGTCGAGCCTATCGGCAAACTCTTCAACAAGAGGCGGAAATTCATAAGGTAGTCCATATTCGGCAAGAATGGAATGAATTTCGGTATTGTGCTCACCTGGTTTGCCAAGAACTTTTAGCACTGCTCCGAGAGGTGAATCTTCATTTTCTTCCCAGGATTCCAAGGATACAAGTACTTTATCTCCATCCTCGGCTTTGTTCTTCTTATTATTTGGAACAAATATATCCTTATACATTTTACCTCCGTCAACGACCACAAAAGAATAATTTTTATGAACTTGTATCACACCAACATATTCACTTTTGGAACGCTTGATAACCTTTGTTATTTCACCTTCAAATTTTCCTTTTTTGCGGCGTTTATACACGTAAAATTCCACTTCGTCACCATGAAGTGATTTGTTTATGTTATTGGATGCTATAAATACATCTTCATCAAAATCGTCAGAGATGATATATCCGGAACCGCGTGCAGCCATATCCAATTTCCCAACGTGGTATTCGGTGTTGACAATGGCTTTATACTTGCCCCGTTCTACTTCCTCGATATCTTTATTGGCAAGTAATTGGTTGAGATTTTTGATGATTTGGTTTCTGCTATTGGCGTCATTGACTTCCAATTTTGCAGCAATCTGTTTATAGTTGAAGGCTTGGTTTCTATCTTTTTTTAAAATACTTAGAATTGTATTTGTTAGGTTTGAAATCCCTTTGGAATTCTTTTTCTTATGTCTAGTCATTTATTGTGTAATCATATTGAACTTCTAAAGTCCCAAGGTTTCGGGAGGAATTCTATTATTTTATCACTTAATCAAAGGAGAAGTTTGGCAATTAAGTTTTTACAAAGTTACGGTTTATTATTTAATAGATTATATCAACCAAATAGTTTATCCACATTTAATATATAGATAATCATCTTTTTAATTTAATTTAAAAAAATAATGATGATGATGATAGCTTGTTAATAGCGGTATAACTTTTCTATGATTTATTTTGTTGGTATTAATTTTACATGTTGTTAATACTGAATTAACATTGAAAATAGAATTAAATAGCTGATACATAACAATAGTTTTGATGTTATGAACATCTGTTTATAATCAACTTTGATATTTAAATAATTATAACTTTAATTAAAATTGATGTGCATTTCTATTGATTTTGGCCTGATAAATAATCAATATAAAAAGGCTAACTTTTTTGGTTATGTAATCTCTTTTTTTGTTTGGAAAAAAAATCTGTTTCAGCAAATTTATCTTTTAAATTTTAATATCGAGTTATGAACAGGTAATGACTAGAGAATTTTCGGTATTGTTATTAAACTTAATTTGTAAATTATACAAACAATTATTGCTGAGCATTTATTAACTTTATAAGCTGATTAAATATCATAATATTATGGAAATTTCAATAGGTAACGACCATGCTGGAACCGATTATAAAAAAGCGATTGTAAAACATCTGGAAGCCAAAGGTTATAGAGTAAACAACTACGGAACCGACTCCATTGACAGTGTTGATTACCCAGATTTTGTGCATCCAGTGGCGAAGGACGTAGAGAATAAAAGCGTTGATTTTGGAATCATTGTTTGTGGAAGTGGCAACGGTGCAAATATGACTGCCAATAAGCATCAAGGGGTTCGTTCTGCATTGTGTTGGACCAAGGAAATTGCAGCTTTGGCAAGACAACATAACAATGCCAATATTTTGAGCATCCCATCCCGATTTACCGCAGAGCAGCAAGCCATAGAGATGGTGGATATATTTTTGAATACTGCTTTTGAAGGCGGACGCCATGAAAAACGGATTGAAAAAATTCCCGCAGCACACTCTTAAATGGGTCACAACCACATACATCATCATAAGGACATGAAGAATAGAAATTTGTTTATTTCCATTCTTTTAAACATTGTCATAACAGCAGCTCAAGTTGTAGGTGGTCTTATTTCAGGAAGCTTGGCTTTACTGAGCGATGCTTTACATAATTTCAGTGACGTACTTTCTCTCATAATTAGTTATATAGCATCCAAATTATCCAAACAAAAAGCATCCATACACAGAACTTTTGGTTATAAGCGAGCTGAAATTTTAGCAGCGTTTATAAATGCCTCAACCTTAGTGATTGTAGCTGTTTTGTTGATTATTGAAGCTTACAAACGATTTCAGGATCCACACGAAATTGAATCAGGATTGGTGATTTGGTTGGCACTATTGGCCATCTTGGTAAACGGTTTTAGTGTTTTGCTACTTAAAAAGGATTCTCACAATAATCTAAATATACGTTCAGCATACGTTCATTTGTTTACGGATATGATGGCGAGTGTGGCTGTTTTGATAGGCGGATTGTTGATGAAATATTTCCAATGGTTTTGGGTTGATAGTTTGTTGACATTATTAATTGCTCTTTATCTCATTTGGGTAGGTTACGATTTATTGGTAAAATCTTCTAAGATGTTGATGCTGTTTACACCTGAGCATATCAACATCAAAGATGTGGTAAGAGCCGTGCACCAAATCCCAGAAGTAAACAGACTGCACCATGTGCATATCTGGGGTTTGAACGATGATGAATTACATTTGGAAGCACATCTCGATTTAAGGGAGGACATGACCATTAGTGAGTTTGATACCGTTTTACATCAAATAGAGAATGTGCTACATGAACAATTTTCCATTAATCATGTGAATATCCAGCCAGAATTCAATAAGGAAGACCCAAAAGAAATAATTGTTCAAGACTGATGCTAAAGATACAGACCAAAACATTTAAACAATTAACTACTGACGAGCTTTATGCGTTATTGCAATTGCGTAGTAAGGTATTTGTTGTAGAACAGGATTGTGTTTATCAAGATTTGGATGGAAAGGATTATAAAGCCCTTCATGTTTTAGGTTATATGGACAAAAAACTAGCGGCGTATACACGTATTTTCAAACCTGGCGATTATCTTGAATATGCAAGTATTGGAAGGGTGGTGGTCGATCCTGACGAACGAAAATCAAAGCATGGATTTGCTATCATGGAAGCCTCCATAAAAGCTATTGAAGATTATTATAATGAAACTACAATAAAGATCTCTGCACAGGTTTATTTGAAAACGTTCTATAATAATTTAGGTTTTCATGCAATAGGCGAAGCATATTTTGAAGATGGCATTCCACATGTTGGAATGATAAAAAGTTAGTTGTTTTCACTTACATAAGTTACCAAAATTTCCACACGACGGTCAAATTTAGCTTCGCCTCCCAATGGAAATTTGCGGCGCATTCCCACGTATTTCATACGCTTTTTGTCAACTCCTTTTTTGGCCATGTAGTCATAAATATATTTGGCTCT
>JBGTDZ010000192.1:0-2447 GCA_041748055.1 Aquaticitalea sp. | reverse complement strand
GGTTCCATCACTATCGACATAATAGGAGGCATCTGTACTCACTCTTGCTATTGGTTTTTTCTGGTTGATTTCAGCGGTCAATTGGCCATCAACATTGATGTACACTTGTGCCTCTTTAAGCATTGGATTGGAATTCAGGGCAGTTTCCAAGTCGTTCAAATCTATAATTTCTTTAGCCTTATTGGTAACACTTTGTTGATTTACTATTAACAAGTTACTAACAGTTTCTTGAGTGACAAATAAATTATCTTCTCCAACAAACTTGATGACCGGCTCACCAACTTTTCGGTCCGAATTTCTCATTGATGAAAATGCAAACAGAAAGCCTACAAAAATCAGTAATGCAATGACTTTTATAGAGTTATAATATCTTTTCATTTTTCAATGCTTGTTTTATAAATTTCACTTCTTCCCCAATATCCCCAGCACCAATGGTCAAGATAACGTGCGCCTCAGAATTTTTTATGGTTGAAATCAACTCTGCCTTAGAAATTAATTTTTTGTTCAAATTCTCTATTTTTGTCAGTAACCATTCGGAGGTTATTCCTTGTATTGGTAATTCTCTTGCTGGATAAATATCGAGCAATAGGATTTCGTCAAATTGTGAAAGACTTTTTCCAAAATCATCAGCAAAATCCCGAGTACGACTGAACAAATGTGGCTGAAAAATGGCCAATACCTTTTCATCGGGATACATTTCCCGTATTGCCTGATATACTGCATTGATTTCTTCTGGATGATGGGCATAATCATCAATGAAAATCAAATTCTCTGTTTTTATCTGATAGGAAAATCGTCTTTTAACCCCTTTATAGGATGCTAAAGCTTTGGCGAGCTGTTGGTGAGGGATACCATATTCTACAGTCATCGCCAAGGCCAATAGAGCATTCGACAGATTATGTCTACCAGGTAGGTTAAATTTGAATTGTTTAAGCGTTAGAGTTGGTGTTTTCACATCAAATTCATAATAGCCATTGTTTATTTTTATATTATGTACGGAATAATCCGAATCGTCTTCAATGCCATAAGTAATTCCTTTTATTGGTAAACCATTTTTAACAAATAACTTACCATTTGGCTTTAGCTTTTTGGTGAATTCAACAAATGCTTTTTTAAGCTCCTCTGCTTCTCCATATATATCGAGATGATCGGCATCCATTGAAGTGATGCAGGCCATATTTGGAGAAAGCGTTAAAAAGGAACGATCATATTCGTCCGCCTCAACTACGGTAACTTCAGTTCCGTTGAGAATTAAATTGGAATTGTAATTTTCACTGATACCTCCTAAAAATGCTGTAACTTCAACATTACATTCATTCAATAAATGACCTAAAATGCTGGTGGTCGTAGTTTTTCCATGCGTGCCAGCTACGGCAAAACAGAATGTGTTTTTGGTAATTTCGCCTAAAACAACAGAACGTTTCAGTACTTCAAAATTATTGTTATTAAAATATGCCAATTCTCTATGGTCTTTTGGAATTGCCGGTGTGTAAACAATCAATGTGGTCTCTGAATTCAAAAAAGTTTCTTCTATATTATCAACCGAATCTTCAAAATGAACCTTTATCCCCAAATCCTCCAGACTTTCTGTGATGTCTGTTTTGGTCCTATCATAGCCAGCTACAGCTTTTCCATCCGCCACAAAATAACGTGCCAACGCACTCATCCCGATACCTCCGATGCCGATGAAATAGACGTTAGAAGCCCATCCCAAACCCTTCCCAAAAGAAAGGGCTTTCTCAGCAGACGTTATGTGATTTTTTTTATTTAACATGTTTTTCAGTTTCTTCCTTTGGGGAAGACGGAAGATTGCCTAATAGCTTTTCAACTTCATCCGCGATATCTTTTGTTGCATTGATCAATGCCAATTTTTTAATGTTTTCACTTAATTTCTTTTGTTTTTCTTTTGAGGAAATCAAATTTGAAAAGAGGCTTTCAAAATTGACATCCAAATCGGATTCTTTAATTAATAATGCGGCCTCATTGTCCACAATTGCGTTCGCATTCTTCGTTTGATGGTCTTCAGCCACATTTGGTGATGGTATGAAAATGACCGGTTTGCCCACCACGCATAATTCTGAAACCGAGCTTGCACCAGCTCGTGAAATAATGACATCGGATGCCGCATACGCAAAATCCATATTGTTTAGAAAAGCGTGAATCTGAACATCCTCTGAATTATTGTACTTTTTATATTGTTCATAATATAGCTTTCCACATTGCCAAATGACCTGTACGTTTTGTGTCTGAAAAAATTCCAATTCCTTTTCGATCAATTCATTGATGCGTCTTGCCCCTAAGCTTCCTCCCAAAACAAGCAATGTGTATTTCCCATGTTTCTGATTAAAAACATCCTTCGCTTCTATTGTTTTGCTATCAATTTGCAACAAATCCTGACGAATCGGATTTCCTGTTTTGATCAATTTCCCCTTTGGAAAGAAACGTTC
>JBGTDZ010000191.1:0-2612 GCA_041748055.1 Aquaticitalea sp. | reverse complement strand
TTGTCTTAACAGTTATATAATTAATTTAATATTTATTACAATGAGTAAAGGAACAGTTAAGTTTTTCAATGATGCCAAAGGATTTGGTTTTATTGTTGAAGATGGTTCAAAAAAAGAACATTTTGTGCACATCTCTGGATTAATCGACGAAATTCGCGAAGGCGATGAAGTCGAATTCGATCTACAGGACGGAAAAAAAGGATTAAACGCAGTAAACGTAAAAGTAATTTAACATATACGCATTAACTTTTTTAAATGTAAAACCCTGCAATATTAAGTTGCAGGGTTTTTTGATTTATAGATATTCAAAAATTTATTGCTTGATCAGCTTTATCACACTTTTGGCATCTTTTGATGTCACTGCCATAAAGTAAATGCCGGATGCCGCACTGCTGATATCAATTTCTTGATCGTTTTGCATTGTGGAAAGATCAATAGATTTTACGTTACGGCCATTCATATCAAAAATGTCAGCTCTCACCAAATCAATAGATCTGGTTTTCTTTAATGTAAAAAATCCATTTGAAGGATTTGGAAATACCCTGATGCCATCTTCAAGATAATTATTATCAGCAACCGACAAAGTGGCCGAGCAATTATATATGACGATTTCGTCAACATACCACCCGTCATTTCCGTTACAGCCATCAGTGCCCAACTCAAACCTAAATTGAATCGAGGAATTGGCAGTCACACCAAGTGCAGACAAGCTAATAACACTTTGACCCCAGCTACCAGATAGTGAACCACCGTCTGTACCTGTAAATGCCACTTCTCCACTCATAGGATTATCATTGCCTTGTGCCAGAGTATTGATTGCACTGTTATATGGGTTTTCCAAAAAAGCACTGATCGGCAAAATTGTCCATTCGTCACCATTAAGACTGTATTTAATATTGCCACCATCCCATTCAGTTTCAGTAGCGATATAATGGTTGAAGGCCATATCAAAGGTTCCTGTTGAAATATTCGGGATTGTTATTAGGGGACTTTGCAAACGAATGATCCCATTTTCAAGATCTGAAGAACAATTTCCATTGATGGGATTTACACCAAAAATCGCATTCCCACTTCTCCCCATCGGCAAAGATGCACTGATGGTCCAGTCTCTTGGTTGCCATGTATCGACATTTACTGGTAATTGATTTACCGTCCAACTGCCAATTCCATTTTCCCAATCTTCGTAGAATAACGGATTGGTTGTAGAGGCTTCACAGATTGGAGGAATTTCGGCAAGAATAGCTTCAAAACCACATGCATCTGGGTTGATACGCAATTCAACGGCCAAAATAGTATTGGTCACATTTAGGCAATCCGCTACAGTAATTACTTGACCAGTGGGAAGGGAGGGGCTTCCTGTAGTTGATAATCCTTGCAATTCGATACCTAATAAATCTGCGCAAGCAGCCTCTAGAGCATTCGCTAAATCAGCGAAATTACTTGTTGGTGTTAGATATACATTTTGGGCACGCCAAAAAATATGTGCCGCTTTAGTAAAACCGAGTCCGTTGATAACCTGTCCATTGTAAGTGCCTCCATCCACTAAAAGTGCGTAAGCATGGTTTGGAATTCCCGAATTTCTATGAACGCCACCTGAATCTGTTTCACTACAATGATATTGACTATCCGTAACTTTTCCTGGATCTCCGTTACACTGTGGATTCCACATATCGCGAATCGGACTCCCAAAGGCTGAGGCGTCTTCGCCTATTTTCCAACGTGCTGAATTGCACGATGTGGTAGTTCTAATGGCCAAATTCTCACCCAAATCCTCATAATTGTTCAATATATCAACTGTTTCACCCCAAATATCGGAATAGGCCTCATTAATGGCTCCAGATTGATATGCGTAAATAAGACCGCTGGTAAATTGTGTATAGGCATGGCCCCATTCGTGGGCGATTACATCATCGGATGCCGTGCCATCGCAAAAATTCGCTGTAAATCCGTTCCAAGAGGCATTGGGACAATTAATATTAGGATTATTATTGATGGTTCTCATGACTGCATCGGCACCATTATAAGAAATGAAGCCAAATGCGTTTTTGAACAAGTTATAAATATGTCCTGAAGCTTCGACCTCATTTTTTTGCCATATGGTTAGCGTTCCAGGAAATGCATTGCCTTCTTGCCAAACCAAATTGCTTGTGTTATTTTCATAAATCTTCCTATCCAAAGCATGTGCAATTCCAGTAAATTGTTCAATCAGCCTTCCTGTATGTGCATCGATATATAGAAATTCCCGGACATCCACTTTATTTATGACTTCAACTTCATATACCAAATGGTTTGAAGTGATATGACCTTGGATCAATCCTTTTGCAAATACATACAAATTGTTTGAATAAATCTGTAATGGCTGTCCTGAACCATTTAACCCTTGTTCCCTAATAATATTCAATGCAACTGCATTTGCTTGGGTTGATGTAATGCTTGGCACCTGGTTCAATTTTGAAATACCTGAAATATAGTTACCATTGATAGCCGTCAACTTTTGATTGACATTAAAATAAAAACGCAATTGCCCATCAAATACAGGAACACCCTTGTAGGTTTGATTCAAAACAACATATTTCAATCCATAATTGTCGGTATGGACTTTATCAAAATTC
>JBGTDZ010000190.1:0-8519 GCA_041748055.1 Aquaticitalea sp. | reverse complement strand
AGTAAGCTTATATTTCCTTGATTATCTACCCGAAGTAAATCGTTTCCTGCCGCGTCGGCCACAATAGCAGCGTTTCCACCGAGAGATACTACCGAATAGGGATTGGATTCTATAACCTGTCCATCTGGATTGTTTGCTGCTTCAAAGTCAAAGAGATTGGCAATTAATCGTGCTCTCCCGTTGGAAACACGATAGAGCGCTTGACCAGTATCGGCAGTAGCATCACCTCCAGGTCCAGTAGTGGCCCAGACACTTCCTGCGCCTATTGCAGAAATGTTAGTGACACCGGGCAAAGACATCAGGAGGGCACCAAATCTGTTTGACACTCCTGCGCCAACATCCGCAACAAGTATGTCTTGGTTAGGGGCAGTTTCTAGATCGAACAGTGGCCCAATAAAGGCGCCTTCACGTTTTTTAAGAGATGATTCACTTTTACCAAGTGAAGTCTTGTAAGTTGTTTGGCTAGGGCTTTCAAAGGTTTCGCTTGAACACCCCAATAAAATAAGGAATGCCAGCAAAGTACTGACGGCAAATGAAAGATTTTTCATAATAATGGAATTTGAATTGGTTAAACAAACAGTTATTTGTAGAAAAAAATTCCAGAATAAGAGGAGATTAAATGGTGGTAGTTTGGTAGAATCTATGAATGATTTAAAGATACTTATTTCCAGTTATCTTAGCAATATATTAATCATATTTTTTTTAGTCTTTTAATTCTTACAAAACTGAAGAACAGTGGCTTAAAATTCAAATTTCAAAGATTTAGAGTGTTCTGTAGAAAAGTCGGAGAAACTAGAGAACGACCTTTCTACCCCTGGTAGATAGTAGGGACTTGTGGCACTAAAATTAATTTGATTTGTATTAAAAACAATCTAAACAACTCTGAGGCAGCCCCTACTTGCGCTCGTCCCGATAGCTCCCGTCCCGATAGCTATCGGGAGCTATCGGGACGGGAGCAACGAGTGCCGTCAAAGAGTCACAAAACATTCTTTCAAATTAAGTAAACCTATAACTTGACTTATATATGGTTACAAAGCCAGATTAAAGGCAAACCAATATCCCCTCAAATCTTCGCCTGATACGTATACAACTCAAAATAACGACCTTCTTTAGCAATCAATGAGTCATGGGTGCCACATTCGACGCTATGGCCCGCTTCAATGACTAAAATATTTGAAAACTTCACAAAACATGAATTAAATTTCATAAATTAAGAATCGAAAGACAAAATTTCACATCTTTTAAAAAAACAGTATATGAAATTTATCGGTAGTCAGCTAGCCTATTATTTGAAAGATAAAGACTTTAAAAGAAACTCTAGGGTCTTACTTAAATATTTGGCCGTTTTAGGAATTGTCATCGTCATTTATTCTGTTCTTTTCCATTTTATAATGGGATTTGAAGGTCAAAATCATTCTTGGGTTACAGGCTTCTATTGGACACTTACCGTCATGAGTACCCTTGGCTTTGGTGATATCACATTTGCCTCCGATCTTGGGCGGTTTTTCAGTATCGTGGTATTGCTTTCTGGCATTTTTATGTTAATGATTGTATTGCCCTTTGCTTTTATACGGCATTTCTACATCCCTCTTTTAGAGTCAAAAAAGAAAAACAAGGTGCTGCGTCAGGTCCCTTCGGGCACAAAAAATCACATCTTAATATGTAATTATGATGTCATAGCAAGGGACCTTACAGAGCGATTGAAACAGGAGAACACGCCTTATTATGTCATCGAAAACGATTTAGAAAAAGCGATTGACTATCATGATAAACATGTTCCTGTACTACTTGGGGACTTGGACGACATGGTGACCTTTAGCCTTGCCAATATACAAGACGCTAAACTGGTGTTGATCAATAGGGATGACTTTGTAAACACCAAAATCATACTCACGATTCGGGAAATTGCCCCTATTGTTCCCATTGTTGCCATTGCGACTCTTATTGATTCTGTAGATGTGCAGCAATTGAGCGGCGCGGATCACGTATTGCCTGTAAAAAAATGGCTGGGAGAACAATTGGCCAACAGGGTACACACACAACATGCAGAGTCTCATGCCATCGGTCAATATGAAGATCTGTTGATTGCAGAATTACCGATCTATAACACGCCTTTGGTGTCAAAACAAATCCGAGAGACGGGTTTAAGACAACGATTTGGTGTAAGTATTGTGGGCATTTGGGAGCGAGGTAAATTGCAACCTATAACTGGAAATGAAATACTAACACAGGAACACATTTTAGTCATCATAGGACGTAAAGAACAGCTCAAAAAAATAGATGCGCTCTTCCATGATTACACTGTAAACCCACATCCTGTATTGTTAATCGGAGCGGGTAGGGTAGGATTGGCAGCGGCAAAATCTTTACATAAAAATGGCGTCTTGGTCAATGTCGTGGACCAGGATCCGGAAGTCTGCAAAAAAGTAAGCCCTTTTTGCAATCAGGTGTTTTCGGGCGATGCTTCCGATTACGAATTACTAAAAAGTGCAGGAATTCTAGAAGCACCTTCGGTTTTATTGTCTACCCATGACGACACCATGAACATTTATCTCGCCTCCTATTGTCGTCAATTGAACAAGGATTTGAGAATCGTGAGCCGTATCTCCGAAGCTCGAAACGTTGATATCATCCAAAAGGCAGGGGCTAATTTTGTATTGAGCTACTCCACATTAGGTTCTGAAGCCGTTTTATCGATTTCTAAAAACCAAGAACTAACCGTTCTTGGGGAGGGTTTTACCTTGTTTATTATTCCGATACCAGAATCATTGGAGGGTAAGTCCCTTGCGGAATCCAGTATTGGCGCTAATACGGGATTGGCTGTTATTGCCATAAAAGAACATTCTGAAGTGGTGACGTTACTATCGGCACAAACCATACTTTCTCATGGCGCTGAAATAGTCATGCTTGGAACCATCGAAATGAAACATAAATTCAATGAGATATATATGAATGACATTTGATTTTCGTTTTATAAACTTACAATGAATACATTTTCTACATAAAACAAAAAAGGCAATTATTTTTGTACGCCTTAACAACTATATCACTTTAGGCTTAAATTCCCAACACTATAGGCAGCCCTCAAATCTTCGCCTGATAAGTATACAACTCAAAATACCCACCTTCCTTTGCAATCAATTGGTCATGGGTGCCACGTTCTACACTATGAGCCCGCTTCAATGACTAAAATCTGGTCTGCTTTACGGATGGTGCTTAAACGGTGTATATAATCCAGTGCTACTTCTAGTGTACTTACAAACATCCAAGCCGTTTTACGAATTAGTTTTTATTCACTAACTTTAAGACTCAAAACACACCACACCTCATCTACATCAACATTTGGCTTAACCACTTCGTAGTATTAATGTTTTAAATACTTAAATAATGAATGCAGAACATAACAAACAGTTTATGAGCTCTTTTATAGAAGAGGTCATTAACCAGCAAAACTTGAATGCTATTGATAAAATAGTGTCCAAAGACTTTGTTGAGCACGTGCCTTTCCCTGGCCAAGGTCCAGGACGAGAGGGACTAAAATTTGCTGTCAGTTCAATGCACATCGGCTTTCCGGATATGAATTGGACCATACATGAACAAATTGCAGAAGGTGAAAAAGTTGTCACCCGATTTGTATGGACAGGAACACATCATGGGGACTTTATGGGAATTCCTCCTACCAACAAAAAAGTTAAAGTTTGGGGTATTGTAATTGACGTTGTAAAGGATGGCTTATTTTCTGAAAGCAGGATCATTATGGATACAGTTGGTTTATTACAACAATTAGGCGTTATGCCCGAACCTGAAGGGTAATAGCAAAATAACCCTAACACCAACGATACGCTATGGTATAGTCTGAACCTCCGCTAGCGCTCGTCCCGATAGCTCCCGTCCCGATAGCTATCGGGAGCTATCGGGACGGGAGCAACGAGTGCCGTCAACAATAAGCAATCAAAAGTGATCCTCTAGAGCAAGTATGCAACAAGTGCCTTCAACATTGACCTCCAGTTAGACTTTTCAAAACACCCTTCCGCATTTTCATAACTCCCTATGCTGTTATCAAAACTCCCTATCCTATTTTCAAAACAGCCTTCCACACTAATGAGCTCCCCTCCTTCGGAGAGGCCGGGGGAGGACCTAAAACCGCAACGTAACCTCCTACCAAAAAGTTAGCAGTCACATAAATCTAAAATGATTACTTACGAACAAAAACAACATGTTTAATATGTGCTTTGCACGAAGTGTCAAACTAAATTCATAACTTTCAACAAAGTTCGGCTTTAGGTTGAAGCATGCTAAAAAACGAGCCTGCACAAATAAGATAAAAACTCGTTGGCAACAATTTAAAAACAAAAGATTTCTAATGACAGGTTATCAAAAAAGCTTCTAAAACTTAAAGATTTTTAACGCTCACGGTTCTCACCCAAGTATATGATGACAAACACCTTATTTTATACCAAGCTGCAAAATCATAAAGAACCAGTAAATGTAATACTTTCAAAACCTGACCTCTTTAAACGAATCCCTGATGACTGGCATATTGTCGTAACAGATATCCAAGGGTCATCTGAATCTGTAGAAGATGGATTGTCCGAAATAGTAAATCTCACGGCAACAGGCAGTATCATTGCTGCATTAAACATTGCAGCAAAACATGTGATTGATATTCCTTTTTTCTTTGGCGGTGATGGAGCTACGCTACTGATTCCATCTGTTTTACTGCCAGAAATTATGAAAGCTTTGCTTTTGCACAAACAAAACATTCAGAAAGAATTTGATATAAATTTACGAGTTGGAAGTGTTTCTGTGTCCGATGTCTACCAAAACAACCAAGACTTAAAAATCGCGAAGGCAGGCATCAATGCATTGCACACCATACCAATAGTTTTAGGCAACGGTCTACAGTATGCTGAAAAATTAATAAAATCCAACGATACCGTTCTTGATAATTCTACTTCAAAAAAGTCGGATTTAGATTTAAATGGCATGGAATGTCGATGGAATAAAATTTCTCCACCTGAAAACTCAAATGAGGTAGTGTCCTTGTTGGTGAATGTCTTAAGTGAATCAAACCAAGCTTCTGTCTTTCAAAATATTCTGGAAAATACAGATAAAATATATGGTCCATTGATTAATAGAAATCCTATATCTCTACCTAAATTAAAATTGATCTTTAATTATAAAAAGATCAAAACAGAACTGCAAGCTAAAAATAAGAAAATCGGAGTCATCAACTTTTTAAAGGTATGGTTAACAGGACTATTTGGTAAATATTATTATTTGCCAAACGCTGAAGGCAAAAGATATCTAAAAGAATTAACCCAATTGTCCGACATTCTTATCATTGATGGGCGTATCAATATGGTGATTTCTGGTAATGAGAAACAAAGACAATTATTGACTGAATTTCTAGATGATTTAGAAAAAAATCATCAAATTATCTATGGAATCTACGTGAGCAAAACAAGTATCATGTCGTGTTATGTTCGAAACAGAAATGCGAAACACATCCATTTTGTTGATGGTGGTGGTAGTGGGTACACGAGAGCTTCTAAAGTAATAAAAGAAAAAATGCACCATAGGCAATTAAGTCTTTAAGAGCACCCCGCTAGCGCTCGTCCCGATAGCTCCCGATAGCTATCGGGACGGGAGTAACGAGTGGGCACAAAGATTAGCGTTTCGTAATGCCGTGCTCAAATAATGAAATTAGTTTGTATTTTAGTTTGATGAGCAGAAAATACAAATTCCATAACAAATCGTGGCTCTATTTTGTGTCGTTAGCAGCTGTATATTGGCTAACTAATATCATCAATTTTTATTGCAAGATAATTTCGCTATCGATATTCAATTTTTGATGCAAAGCTTTGGCAACAGTTAATGTAATTTCCCTTTCTCCATTCAGATAATCACTGATTCTCGATGCACTTGTATTTAAGAGTGTCGCCAAGTCTTTTCTTTTTAGCCCCATTTCAAACATACGCAGCTCAATCATTTCTTGTAGCGTAGGCAAACCTATGGGGAAATGGATTTCTTCGTATTGTTCTATAATCCAATGAAATAATATGCATCTAAACCTTTTAAAATTTTGAAGGCATTTTTATTTTTCCAAAAATCCTTTATACCATTTCCCGGAAGATTTAATAATTCGTTTTTGGGTTTTAAAATCTGTGTAAACTAAACCAAATCGAGGATGGTAACCTTCTGACCACTCAAAATTATCCGTAAAAGTCCACACGAAATAGCCTTCTACATTGAGGCCATTTTTCTTGGCTTTATAAATTTGTTTTAGATGTGATTGTAAATACTCAAGTCTTTCTGTATCATTAATAGCTCCCTTGACCACAGTATCTGGGAACGCAGCACCATTTTCCGTGATAATAATTTTCTTAATGCCTTCATATTGGTTGAATTGTCTAATCATATTATAAATACTGGGAGGATATATCTCCCAATTCATCAAAGTCGTTTTGACATTTCGTTCAGAGGCCTTCACCAATTTGGCTCTTAAATAAGGTATAAAGAAACTGTGTTTCACCATTTCTCTAGTGTAATTCTGTACACCGATAAAATCAAAATCAAAGACAGCATTTTTTAAGTCGCCGGGTTTTATATAAGTTTCCATGCGTTTTAATACAGAGATATGTTCTGTAGGATAGCCCAAGCCCAAAGACGGTTCAATAAAAAGGCGATTGAATAATGAATCAGCTTTTTTAGCCGCCACTATATCTCTAGGCGTATTTCTGAAAGGTGTTATCTGTGAGCATGAAAATGTGGTTCCAATCTGCGCGTTTGGTACTAGTTTACGCAAAATACGACCTCCCAAAGCCTGACACAACACGGCATGATGTACAGCCGGCAAAAAGTTCTTTAAGCCTCTATAGCCAGGGGCATGGACACCTAAAAAATAGCCTGCTCCTGTAAATACCATAGGTTCGTTCAATACCATCCAATTTTTTACGCGGTCGCCAAAATAAGTGGCACATACTTGCGTATAATTTTCAAACCAAAATAGAATCTCTCTATTGGCCCATCCGCGCTTATCTTGGAGCGCTTGTGGTAAATCCCAATGGTAAAGCGTGATCCAAGGGGTGATGCCACAAGTCAGACAAAAATCAATCACTCGGTTATAAAAATCAATACCTTCTTTGCTAACCTCCCCAATTCCATTTGGAATAATGCGAGACCATGCAAGAGAAAACCTAAAGTTTTTTATATTCATGGATTTCATTAAAAGAATATCTTCTTCAAATTTATTATAAAAATCGCAGGCTATTTGTCCGTGATGGTTTTTAAAAGTATTACCTTTTTTTGAAGTGAATTCATCCCAAATGGAGGCTCCTTTATCATCACTATTGTGGGCGCCTTCTATTTGATAGGCAGCAGTAGAAACTCCAAAAACAAAATCTTCTCCGAAATCTTGGGGCTTTAAATTGAATTTTTTTTGGGAATGGTTGAAATTCATAAATACTATAGCTTATAGATGTTCCTTTAGCAGTTGATCTATAATTTGTTCTGTTGCATCAGGGTAGTGAACCTCTATAATGGTTTCTGATTTTATCCAATCGATAATATTTGTAAGATATTTGTTTTTAAAGGATTTTATAACAGGCACGCCCATTTCAATTAATGCCGCAGCATTGCACTGTTGTTCATATTGTCCTTTCATGGGAACCACCAATAATTTTTTGCGCATAAAGAGTGCTTCCGCAGGGGTTTCAAATCCACCGCCACAAAGGATACCTTTGCTAGTGGCCATACTTTTCACAAACGCATCATTGGTAATGGGTTGGATGCTCACATTATTTTTTACAATAGTTTTTTTATTGTGTTTAGAAAACACTTCCCAACGTACAGCTTCAATTTTAGATAAGATTTTCAGTATTTTTTCATCATCGTAAGAAGGCAAATAAACTGTGTAGTGTTCACCTGTTTTACATTCGGCATTTCTAATATCTTGTCTTATAACAGGAGTGAATATTTGATCGTCATAGGCTTTGAAATGAAATCCGTAGTGCTTGGTTGTTGGTGCATATTTTTTAAGAATCAGTTTTCCAACGGGGTCTTTTTTCTTGGGCTTTGGAGCTTTTTCCGATAAAACTGCCGATTGATGACTCAAGCTGATACAGGGTATGTTTTTAAGTTTACAGGCCCAAGCGGATACCGGTTCAAAATCATTGATAATCAAATCGTAATTTTCTACTGGTAGATGGGTTATTTCGTCATGAAGTCGAAAGGTCCTTGATTTAAAATAGGTCTTCCAAACATCCACGCCACCTTTTTTGCCAAAAATAAAACTCAATCCCTTCAATTGGTAAGTAATGGGAAAAGGAAGATGAATATCAGCTTGTGTGCCACTAATAAGGATATCTAATTGAGACGTCTTTTTTTGTAAAATCGGTATAATATCTCGAGCTCTGCTTAAATGTCCGTTGCCAGTACCTTGAATGGCATAAAGTATTTTCATTATGGCTTAAGGTAAGATAGTTGCGTTTGATGGTTTCATTTCAGTTTGAAACTCC
>JBGTDZ010000189.1:0-2191 GCA_041748055.1 Aquaticitalea sp. | reverse complement strand
TCTCAGCCAATTAGCCGTCATCAACAAAGCAGGCTTAACCGCATCTGAGTTATTAAGTGTTGATGTGCTTACTTACAAACTCAAATCAGAAAACGAACGACTAAATAATTCTTTAGGATTTTACAGGCCTGTCGACCAATTTGTATTTAGCTTTCCAACAAAGTTTGCAACTTTAGGTTCGGGAGCTGGCTATGTACCTTTCAATTCCGAAAAAGATTATAGAGATTTTATGAGTCGTATGAAAGGTTTTCAAACTTGGGTGGACCAGGCCATTGCAAATATGAAAAAGGGTGTTGCCCAAAACAATACCAATCCAAGGGCTTCGATGGAAAAAGTGCCGCCACAATTACAACCATTATTTGAAGGTGCCGTAGCGGAGAATGTATTTTATAAACCTTTACTGAAACTACCAACCAACTTAGATAGTGCTGTTGCCATTCAATTAAAAAAAGATTACTCGGAAGCCATTGAAAACATTATTAAGCCTGCGTACAAAAAACTGCATGATTACATTGTTACCGATTATATTCCAAAAGCAAGAAAAACATCGGGGCTTTTAGATAATTATAAAGGAAAGAAGGAGTATGAATTGTGGTTAAAGAATTACACCACTACCAACATTACAGCAGAACAAATTTTCAATTTAGGACTCAGTGAAGTTGCCCGTATTCGCAAAGAAATGGAAACTGTAAAAGCACAAGTGGGCTTTAAAGGTGATTTAAAATCCTTTTTTGAATATGTAAAAACCGACCCTAAATTTTTCCCCTTTAAAACTGAGGAGGAAGTACTGGATAGGTTCAGAAGTTTTCTTGATATAATGTTGCCACAGCTAAACGGCCTTTTTAATTTAACACCCAAAGCAAAGTTTGAAGTAAGGGCTACTGAAAAGTTTCGGGCTGCCGGTGCAAATGCACAATACATGAAGCCATCAAGAGATGGAACAAGACCCGGCATTTTTTATGAAGTAATCCGTGACCCGACTCAATACAATTATTTTGCAATGGAAGATTTATTTATACATGAAGCTATTCCTGGTCATCACTATCAATTAGCTATTCAACAGGAAGCCGATATTCCTGAATTCCGCAAAGCTTATACAACAAGTGCTTTTGTTGAAGGCTGGGCATTGTATGCCGAAAGTTTAGGTAAGGAATTAGGAATGTACACAGACCCCTATCAATATTTGGGCAGATTAAATGGTGAAATTGAACGGGCTGTTCGATTAGTGGTAGATACGGGCATCCATTACAAAGGATGGAGCCGTGAAAAAGCCATTGCTTATGTTTTGGAGAATCAACCCGTATCATCTGTTGAAGCTGAACAACGGATAGAACGGTATATGGTTACGGCAGGACAGGCAGTAAGTTATAAAGTAGGTGAATTAAAAATTATTGAACTGCGTGAAAGCGCAAAGAAAAAATTGGGGAACAAGTTTGATATTAAAGAATTCCACGATGAAGTGTTGAAAGATGGATGCTTACCGCTGATTATTTTAGAAACAAAAATTAATAGGTGGATAGAAAGTAAAGCAGTTTAAAATTAATACAATCAGGAACAATCAAATTATTAACATGAAGAAAACTAAACCATCCATTTTAATCATTGTATTGCTGCATCATTTTTCTTCTCCGCTTTCTGAACAAAAGAAGTTGTAGTTGAGTTATTTCTAACATTTAATTAAAAATATGAAAGTTGATTTTAAAACCAACCGAATAGAATCCATTGACGTCCTGCGTGGCGTTGTGATGGTCATTATGGCATTGGACCATGTGCGTGATTATTTTCATTTTGGGTCGTTCTTAAATGACCCAACCAATTTGGAGACGACCTCGCCAATCCTGTTTTTCACACGTTTCATCACTCATTATTGTGCACCCATATTTGTGTTTTTGGCTGGGACTTCTGCTTTTTTGTATGGAAGCAAAAAAACAAAACCAGAGCTGTTTAAATTTCTTTTCACAAGAGGATTATGGTTGGTTGTCCTAGAATTAGTGGTCAATAATCTTATTTGGACGTTTGATTTAACCTATAGTTTCCCAATAATTCAAGTCATTTGGGCCATTGGAATGAGCATGGTGGTATTGTCCTTCCTTATTTTTTTACCGAAAAAATTAATTCTTGTCATCTGCATCCTACTGATAGCAGGGCATAATGCTTTGGACGGCATTGTAATGCAAGGTCGGAGTTTTGA
>JBGTDZ010000188.1:0-2571 GCA_041748055.1 Aquaticitalea sp. | reverse complement strand
TGAAAACCAAAGGCATAATTTCTGAAAAAAAGAGCAACAGAAAACCACCAGAACTTGAGTAAATTAATTCCAAATTCTTTATCCTTAATTCCAAATTCGTTTCTATCTTTGCATCGTTCTCATTAAAGGGGTGCTTTTTTTTAGTTCGCAGTTCGCAGTATTCAGTTGACAGTCTAAAAACTCATAACTCATAACTTCAAACTCATAACTTTAAAAGGGCTGAGATCATACCCATTGAACCTAGAACAGGTAATGCTGTTTAGGGACGAGCGTAAGGAAAACATCCAGTGGATGTTTTTAGCGAAGTAGCCAGCTGGCGCGTTGGCCTTCTTTACGCAAACAATCAATTATCAACAAAGAATAATGACCTCTTTTTATTCGAATAAATTTATTTTTTCGAATGAAAACCTATTTTTCAAAATTCTCATTTGCAGCTGTTGTATGTCTTCCATTTCTTGGAGCTGCTCAAGAAAAACTACAAGATTCAACCAAAATTGAAACACTCGACGAAGTTCTTGTCAAATCAGTACGTGTGAACGCCACATCGCCTATTACACATTCCAATGTCACAAAAAAGGACTTGGAAAAGCGCAATTTGGGCCAAGACATTCCCATTCTTTTAAACTTTTTGCCTTCGGTGGTCACCACTTCCGATGCTGGTGCAGGTGTTGGTTACACTGGAATTAGGGTTCGTGGTATCAATGCACAATCCACCAATGTCACCATCAATGGAATTCCGTACAATGATGCCGAATCACTCGGAACGTTTTGGGTCAATCTTGGGGACTTTGCCTCTTCAGTGGAAAGTCTGCAACTACAACGCGGCGTTGGAACCTCTACAAATGGTTCGGGTGCATTTGGGGCAAGTTTAAATGTGCTCACAGATGCGGTTTCCAAAGAAGCTAATGGCGAAATATCCAATAGTTTTGGGAGTTTCAACACTCGAAAGCACACCGTGAAATTCAGTACAGGACTACTAGGAGGTCATACCGAGCGGAGTCGAGGTATCGAAATTGCAGGCCGTCTATCCAACATCAAATCAGATGGCTATATCGACAGGGCAACTTCCGATTTGAAATCGTATTTTTTACAAGCATCTTATTTGGATGAAAATACCTTGATAAAGGCCATCACTTTTGGGGGTTCCGAATTGACTTATCAAGCTTGGAACGGACTTGAAGATTTGGATAAGTTGGAAAATGACAGAACCTACAACGTTTCTGGAATGTTCACAGATGAAAACGGCAACATCCGATTTCATGATAACGAGGTGGATGATTATAAACAGGACCATTACCAATTGCTTTGGAACGAAAAACTGAATACTCGATGGTCTACAAACATCGCTTTGAATTATACCTACGGCCATGGATTTTTTGAGCAATATAGGGAAGATGAGGATTTTGCAGATTATGATTTAACGCCTATCGACATTGGTAGCGAAACCATCATTACTACCGATTTAATCCGTCGTCGTTGGTTAGACAATGACTTTTACGTGGCCAATGCTACTGCTAATTATAAGGATGTCGCGCTAAATTTGACCTTTGGAGGGTCCTACAGTAATTACGATGGTGACCATTTTGGCGAAATCATTTGGGCGCGATTTGCAAGCGATAGCGAAACAGGCGACCGCTATTATGAAGGAAACGGAAAGAAAAAAGATGTCAGTGTATTTACAAAAGCAACATACAGATTAAACGAAAAATTCAGTTTGTATGGGGATTTGCAACTGCGATTGGTCGATTATAAAACTACGGGTTTAACGTCCGATAGAAATCCTTTCAATGTCGATGAAAATTATAGTTTCTTCAACCCAAAAGCAGGAATTACCTATGAATTGAATAATAATAACAATGTCTATTTTTCATACTCCAGAGCCAATCGGGAACCCAACAGGGATGATTTTGAAAACAATGCAGAGGTAAGGCCTGAACAATTAAACGATTTTGAATTGGGTTTTAGGCATGCATCACCAACATTCAGTTTTAACAGCAACGTGTATTATATGTTGTACAATGAGCAATTGGTGCTCACGGGAAATATCGATAATGTCGGAAATCCTATCAGGACAAACAGTGGCGCAAGTTACCGCTTGGGGTTGGAATTGGAGGCTGGAATAAAACTGAATGATAAATTTTCATTGCGTCCCAATGTCACATTGAGCTCCAATAGAAATGAAGAAACAATTGTTTCGCGTGATGGTGACATCGTCAATCTTGGAAAAACTGATATTTCTTTTTCCCCTGAAATTGTAGCAGCGAATGCCATCATTTTTCAACCGCACGAAAATCTACATTTTTCTTTATTGAGCAAATATGTTGGGGAACAATTTATGGGCAACACCGAATCTGATGCATCAAAACTAGATAGCTATTTTGTGAACGATTTCAATGTGACGTACGAAGTTCAGTTCCTGCGAAAGCAGGGACCTCTTGAATCGGATCGAAAATCATTTTTCAAATCCATCCTATTTTCCGGTTTGGTAAACAACATCTTCAACAAAAAGTATATTTCCAATGGGTATTATTATACCTATGACGATGATTTTTCTGTGCCTGGAGAAATTAC
>JBGTDZ010000187.1:0-2593 GCA_041748055.1 Aquaticitalea sp. | reverse complement strand
AACGATTGGTAGCAATTTTTAAGGACGACACGGGCTTTATGGAATTGGTATGGTTTCGAGGTCAAAAATGGATTCGTGAGAGCATCAAACTGCACAAACCTTATGTAATTTTCGGGAAAACCAATTGGTTCAATGGTGTTTTCAACATGCCACATCCTGATATGGAATTGTTGGAAGAACATGAAAAAAACCTTCGTTCGGCGATGCAACCCATTTATCCATCCACCGAAAAATTATCGAATAAAGGCATTACCAATCGTGTGCTCAACAAAATAATGCAGCAATTGTTTTTGGAAACCAATGGCAAATTTGAAGAAACCTTGTCCGAAAACTTGCTGTCTGAACTCAAACTGATTTCCAAAAGTGACGCACTTTTCAACATTCATTTTCCGAAGGATCAAGCGCTGTTGACGAAGGCACAATTCCGGTTGAAATTTGAGGAATTATTCTACATCCAACTGCAATTGATTATCAAAAATCTGATCCATAAGTCAAAGATAAAAGGTTTCAATTTTGAAGTAGTGGGTGATTATTTCAATACTTTTTTTAACGAGCATTTACCCTTCGAATTGACAGACGCACAGAAGCGGGTTTTAAAAGAAATTAGGTCCGATTTGGGAAGCAATGCACAGATGAATCGATTATTGCAAGGTGATGTCGGTTCCGGCAAGACCATAGTAGCGCTCATGTCAATGTTAATTGCACTTGACAACGGTTTCCAAGCCTGTCTAATGGCCCCGACTGCTATTTTGTCAGTACAACACTATAACGGATTAGTAGAGTTATGCAACAAATTGAATATCAGTATTAAACTACTCACAGGTTCAACTCATACTTCACAAAGAAGAAAAATTCACGAGTCGCTGGAAAATGGCGAATTACAAATCCTCATTGGTACTCATGCCCTACTCGAAGATAAGGTACAATTTCAAAATTTAGGGCTTGCGATTATTGACGAACAGCATCGTTTTGGGGTCGCACAAAGGAGTAAATTATGGCATAAGAGGCCTCCTCAATCCTCCCAAAGGGAGGAGGTAAAAACCATCCGTCAAAAATATATGACTGCCCGCCCTTCGACCTATAATTTATTGAAAGAACTTCAATCAGAAAACAAAAAAAATAGCACTCAAGCTGAATCCATTTTATGGGAATATTTAAGGAATAAAAAACTTGACCACAAATTTAGGAGGCAGCATATTATTGATGAATTCATTGTAGATTTTTTGTGTTTAGAGAAAAACTTAGTCATTGAAGTTGATGGAGGTTATCATCATACCATTGAACAAAAGGAAGCGGATGCCATGCGTACCGAAATATTGAGTGAAATAGGTTTTAAAGTCATTCGACTGACTAACGAACAAGTTATAGGCGATATTGACAACGTCATAATATATATTGAAAAACAATTGAAAAGCCTCCCCTCTGGGGAGGTTGGAGGGGCTTCCATCCCACCACACATTTTAATCATGACCGCGACGCCCATTCCAAGAACTTTGGCAATGTCCATTTATGGTGATTTGGATATCTCAATCATTGATGAATTGCCACCTGGAAGACAAGCTATCAAAACAGTACATCGCTATGATAAAAACCGCTTGAAAGTATTCCGATTTATCAAGGATGAAATTGCAAAGGGACGACAGATTTATATCGTGTATCCGCTAATCCAAGAAAGCGAAACGATGGATTATAAAGATTTGATGGATGGCTACGAAAGTATTTCGAGAGAGTTCCCTATGCCTCAATATCAAATCTCCATCGTTCATGGACAAATGAAGGCGGCGGACAAAGATTATGAAATGCAACGTTTTGTGAAAGGCGAAACCCAAATCATGGTCGCCACAACTGTGATTGAAGTGGGTGTGAACGTCCCAAATGCATCCGTTATGATTGTAGAAAGTGCAGAACGCTTCGGATTGTCACAATTGCACCAATTGAGAGGACGCGTAGGTCGAGG
Source organism: Aquaticitalea sp. (assembly GCA_041748055.1). Classification (GTDB taxonomy): domain Bacteria; phylum Bacteroidota; class Bacteroidia; order Flavobacteriales; family Flavobacteriaceae; genus JBPOFM01. Next base: position 636 of record JBGTDZ010000187.1, on the reverse strand, counting down.
TGCCGAACAGAGTTATTGCATCCTGATGACAGGTCATAAATTAAGTGAAGACAGCAAAACAAGACTTCAAACCATGGTGAGCACGAACGATGGCTTTGAAATAGCAGAAGTGGATTTGCGCTTGCGTGGCCCAGGAGATTTGATGGGAACACAACAAAGCGGTGTGTTGAACCTAAAAATTGCTGACATCATCAAGGACAAAGACATATTGCAACATGCAAGGTATTATGCCAAATTGATTCTAAAAAATGACCCTTCCCTTTCGCTTCCCGAAAATAAAGTGTTGCGATATACCTATGGACAATTGACGAAGTATAAGAATATTTGGAATTATATAAGTTAGCACGCATTCACTTGTATCTTTAATTATCTTTACACAAAATAAAAAAATGCTTCATCTAAAGCTAGAAACCGACCCACGCTGGGCAACGATAGTTGCTTCCAATATAGAAGAAATACTTACTGACCATGCTTGGTGCGAACAGAAGGCAGCGACAAATGCCATTACCATTATTACTTTAAATCCCGAATATCCCGATTTGGTAACCAATTTATTGGAATTGGCCAAAGAAGAATTGGAACATTTTGCCTTGGTACACGACATTATCAAGAGAAGAGGTTATAAACTGGGACGCG
>JBGTDZ010000186.1:0-8535 GCA_041748055.1 Aquaticitalea sp. | reverse complement strand
CCATCTGTATCCATGGGCAGTTTGCGCACTTTGAGTTTGGCTTTTGTAAAATTGGCATAACGTTCACCTTGTGTATAATCGGGATAATCACCACTCACATCATTCAGGATATGTCTGCCCAGAAGGATATGCCAAAGGTCTGTGTAGAATTTGGTTTGCTGAGTGTCGGTGCCTCCTTTCACTTCAATTTTAGAGAGGGTATTATTCCAAACATCAAATGATTCATTTTTGTATGTATCAAAATCCCAATGTGGCGCTTCTGTTTCCATGTTTCTCCTTGCATTCTCTTTCGAAGTGTATGAAATTGAGACTTTCATCTGTATTTGATCGCCCGCTTTTACTGAATAAGTCGCAGAAACACCAGTGGTAGGAGCATCCCAATAACTTTGTGTCACAGTTGGAAATACGACAGAATCCCGTCGTGTCATTTTGGAAGTTCCTTTTAAAGATTGGATATCACTTAAATTTTCTTTTTCGTTCCATCCATCCATTGATTTGAATTCTTTATCGAACCTAATTACAAAAAATATCTTAACATCTTCGGGACCGCCCCAAAAACGTCCTGAAGAATCAAAAGACCCTTCAATCTCGGTATTGTTCACTTTTTTTACATCGGCATTAATCATCGTCGTATTGCCCAGATAACCACCTAAATTAGTTAGGATATTTGCGTTTTCTTCATCAGTTGTGTATTTAAAACGATAGAGGGTGGTTCTTTTGGTGCTGGTAAGCTCTGCCCAGAGGTGATGATCTTCTAAAAAAAGCCTGTGATATCCGGGCATCGCAATCTCATCATCATGACTAAAGTTGGATTTCCAAGCTTGAGCACCTTTCCGTGCATCTATACTTCCCGTTGTGGGCATTATTTGAATTCCTGATAAACACCAAGCATGAATATTTTCAAAGCCAAGAACTTCAGTTGAATTGTAATTATATCCACCTCCATACTGGTTTTTATTGCGAGTAACCGGTGCGGCAGCCACCATGCCCATAGGTCTAGCCGCAGTTTTGAAAAAGAAATAACGACCTTTGGCAGACTCTATAAATGGGTCGACTTTAGAGACGTAATCGGTTGTACTCTCCAATGAGGGAAACACTTCAATTTCTGACAGACCAAGGTTAAACCCTTCACCATCGGTGACCACAAAACGCACCCAAGTAACTTTTTTGGTTGGAAATTCAACCAATTTTGCAGCACCGTTGTTGGGGATTGTAGTGACGGTAATTTCACTGCCATCGCTGAATTTAAGTTTCCCACCACCGGTATGCTCATTATAACTAGGTCGATCATACAATACAATTCGATTAATTGATTGTGGCGTGTCCCAAGTTAATTGAATCCAAGGCAACCTAATTTCTCCCCAGGCCATTTTCTCTCCTTCACAAGCCCATTCGCCTTGTCCATCGATACGGATGATGCCATCATTCACATTGGAAGCAGGAAAATTTGCTTCTGCAGTTGATGTGGTAACTTTGGCTTTTGGGGCAATGTTATGTGGCGTAGCCATCAAAAAATTAGTACTGAATGTTAGAGATACGACAGTCAGTACTTTGATTGCATTTTGATTCATGTTATAAAGCATGTTTTTTTTAAGATAATAAGAGTTTGATTAGACCAGTTTAATATCCCTCGTTTTGACTTAAGTTGGTGTTGATGTCACGTTCTCTTTGAGGAATTGGGAATAGATTGTGCTTTGGTGCAACAGGAACATCTGGTTTTGCAATATTTACTTTTTCAACAAGTTGGTCAAATCTTACCAAATCAAACCAACGTTGACCTTCCCAAACAAATTCTTTTCGTCTTTCCAAAAGAATGGCTTCTTTAAATGTACCGTAATCCATTGCTGTTAAATCTGGAAGTGCTCCTTCTTCGGCCCTGGCGCGTGCGCGAACAGTGTTGATGGCGTTTAAAGCTTCAGGTGTGGAGCCACTATTAAGCTCGTTTAGGACTTCTGCATACATAAGCAGAACATCAGAATATCGAATTAGTTGTAAATCATTTGCCGTATTATTGACATTAGGTTCAGTCACCTGATCCCAATATTTGACCACTTTTGGGCCTCCAAAATCAACCAATTCGCCATTGATGACATCTTCCGTCATAAACGTGATTGCTTTTCTGCTGTCGTTATCGTCAAAAGAATTGTAAAGATCTAAAGTTGGTTGTTCTAAGCCACCACCATTGGGTCTTCCACCATAAATATTAGGCAAGACCCGGAATACCAAATGACCGCCTTCCCATAAAGTTGTATTGACATCAGTTCCTTCAAGAAAGCTGAAACCGAACAATTCTTCTTTCCCATTATTATTTGGAATAAAAAAGACATCTCCAAAATCTGCCCAAAGAGAGAAAATACTTGAATTCATGATGTCTTCCAGTTTTACTTTAGCAGTAGGGAAGTCAACACCTTCCTGTAATTTGGCCTTCGCCAAATAGGCTTTAGCAGACCATAGTGTTGGACGACCATTATCGTCACCTGTTTGGGCCGATGGTAAACTAGCTTCTGCAATTGCAAAATCTTCAAATATCTGGGCATACACCTCTTCTTTCGGAGCTCTTGGTAAATAGGAGCCAAGTTCAAAACCTCCAGAGGAAGGAAGTTGTAGAGGTACATCTCCAAAGAAACGAACCAATTCAAAATATAAGAGACCTCTCAAGAAACGGGCTTCGCCCAACAATTCATTTTTCTCTTCTTCATTCATATCAATATTCGGTATGTTAGCTATCGCCAGATTGGCAGCGTTAATACCCAAATAGAGATTTGCCCACATCTGTAAGACAATTTCATTATCCGGTCCATGGACCATGTCAGAAATCTGGTTATACCCGTTACCTACATTGAAGCTAGATTCCCCTTCATCAGATGCTAGGGCATTGACGGTCCAGTAGTTTGCAAAATAAATTCCCTGAGCATTCAATGCACCGTCAAAAGTGGCTCCTAAATGACCATAAATGCCATTGATAGCCAATTGTGCGTCTTGAGCCGTTTGATAGAAAGTTTCCACGGTGTAAAACGGCGGTTCTTCCTCCAAAAGATTTTGACAATTCCAGGCTATTGGAGCGAGGAATGCGATGACCGCGAATTTTTTAAAATTATATAATTTCATGATATAAAAGTTTATCAATTAAAAGTTTAGGGTAACGCCCATCAAATAGGTTTTAGAAATAGGATAACCTCCAAAATCGGCACCAGCGCTCAAGGCGTTATTTTGTCCGCCCCAACTTACTTCAGGATCTACACCGCTATATTTTGTGAACGTGTACAAGTTTTTGCCTGAAACATAGATTCGAAGTCTGTTGATGGCCAACTTTGATAAAAAATCGGACGAAATGGAATACCCAAACGAAATGGATTTTAATCTCAGATACGAACCATCTTCAATATAGACATCCGAAAATCTGTTTGTCCTAACTCCGGCAAAGGCACGGGTGAATTCGTTGCTGGGATTTTGTGGAGTCCATCTATTGGCAAAAGCTTCCGTAAGTACGTTATTCCGTCCATTCAAATCTTCTAAAGTTAATCTATTGAAATTAGCAATTTCATTCCCTGCTACACCTTGAAAAAAGATATTAAGATCAAAACCCTTGTAGTTAAATGTATTTGTTATTCCAAAAGTGTACTCTGGTATAGGGTTTCCTAAAAATGTTCTGTCATTATCGGCATCAATTATACCATCCCCATTAAGGTCCTTATATTTTCTTTCACCTGGAGTTACAACGCCGTTGTCCGTTGCAAATAAAGGCGTATTTGCGGGCGTATCATCCAATTGCATAATACCATCAGAAACATACCCGTAGAAAGCACCTATTTCACCACCTTCAACCAATCGCTGCCAACCAGTAATCCCGAGGATGCTATTACCAGTCGAAATGTTGTCCAATCCTGCAAGATCAATGATTTCATTTTTGTTATATGCAGCTGTGATGTTGGTGTCCCATGAGAAGTTTTCACTTTTAATATTAGTAGTGTTCAAAGCAAGTTCAATCCCGGAATTTCGAACTTCCCCTGCATTTACAATAAGTTGAGGCGTTCCTATTTGCGTAGGGGTCTGGAGGTTTAACAATAAATCTTTTGTGTTTTTGACATAAGCATCTGCGGTAATGCCTACTCGATCATTAAAAAATCTCACATCGACACCGACATTATATTGTTCTGTTCGTTCCCATTTTAGTTCTGGGTTTCCAGGAGACGTTGGATAGATACCAGAAACAAAAATATTGTTGAAAGGCTGATAATTGGTAGCAAATGTAGCAAGAGAAGAATAGGGCAGAATGGACTCGTTGCCAATCAGACCATAGCCTAATCTCAATTTTAAGTAAGTGTTGGAATTTTTCATGAACTCCTCATCAGAAACATTCCATGCAAACGCTCCTGAAGGGAAAAACCCAAATTTATTGCCATCACCAAATTTTGATGAACCATCCGCTCTACCTGTTACGGTAAAAATGTATTTGTCGCTTAAGATATAATTTAACCTTCCAAAATAGGATAACAGTCTGGATTTAATGAGCCCATCAAAGATGCCAGGCAGTGTACTAAATTGAGAAAGGTTGTCATATCCAAAATTTTCTGAGGAAAAATTTTGCGCAGAAACTCCAATTTCGTCAATCGTAAAATCTTGGATTGAAGTACCAATAAAAGCATTCAATCTGTGTTTATCACTGAAAGTGTTCTCATAGGTTAAAGTGGTTTCTGCCAATAAATTTGTAGAAAGTCTTTTGGATTTAGCACCATAGGCACTAGCGGAATTACCAAAATCCAACTCGGCGGTCCTGAACAGATATTCTTCGTGGAGCACAATATCGGCGCCACCTGAAACTTTTAATGTCAAATGCTTTATTAATTCCCAGTTAATGGCAAGATTATCCAATATTCTGGTGGTTTTACCTCTACTTTCCAATAAATTTTGATATGCGACTGGGCTGGCAAAATTTTGAATCATTTCTGGAGACCCATTGATTGAATTAATAAATGAACCATCGTCCTGAACTTCAAAATCGCCTTTTACATAGTTTCCTTCAGAGTCAAATACAGGAAGTAGTGGGTTAAAAAGATACGCTCCAGTAACAGCGCTGCTCACGCCTAGCCCACCATTGGTATCTGTTCTTGCACTATTATAATCACTTCTTGAGACACTGAATGAGTTTTCAATACTCAATTTATCAGATGCTTTAAAATCTAAATTGGCCCTAAAATTATATCTGGTGAAATCGGTTTCAATTATGATTCCCTCTTGATCCATAAAAGATGCGGAAAGCGCATATTTTACTTTGTCATTCCCTCCTTTTATGGAGAGATCATGATTTTTAGTGTAGGCAGTCCTAAATATTTCATCTTGCCAATCAGTACCTTTTCCAAATTTAAAAGGGTTTGTATAAAATCTTGGACTCCCATTATTATATCGTGCCTCATTGATGTAAAATGCAAATTGGCCAGCATCCAACACATCCAATTGCTTGCTAACTTGACTAACACTTAAATAAGTATCATAATTGATTTGAGCCTTCCCATTAATACCACGTTTAGTAGTAATGATAATAACACCATTTGCACCACGAGACCCATATATTGCAGTGGCAGAAGCGTCTTTTAAGACATCAATGGATTCGATATCTGATGGGCTAATCGTAGCAAGGGCATTTAGATTTGGCCCTTCCGCCACACTGCCACCCAGATTGTCACTATTGCTATCTACTGGAAAACCATCAATAACATATAAGGGTTCACTTCCGGCATTAATGGAACTACTACCTCTAATCCTTACAGAGGTCGCAGCGCCTGGTTGCCCAGAAGTTTGTATTAATAATAATCCTGACACACGTCCTTGTACAAACTCATCAGGAGTAGTGACCTTGGTGGCTTCGAGATCTTCAGACTTTATTGAAGAAATTGATCCAGTCAAGTCCTTTTTTCGAGAAGTTCCATAACCAATAACGACGATTTCATCTAGACTGGAAATATCCTCTTCCAATACCACGTTAATGGTTGTTTGATTGCCAACCGCGACTTCTGTTGATTTATATCCTTGATAGCTGAATACCAGAACGGTTTCTTTACTGGGCACGCTTATCGTATAGTATCCATCAAAATCAGTTGTGGTTCCAGCCTTCCCATTCTTTACAAGAATATTTGTTCCTGGCAGCGGTTGCCCATCTTCTTTTGTCGTGACCGTACCTTTAATTTCAGTTTGGGCAAACATGGTAAGGGTTCCCAATAAAGAAAAGAATAAGAAAAGGCTAATTAGTTTAAATTTCATAAAAGTCAGTTTTTGGTCGTTAGTCACAGTTTTCAATTAGCATAAAATCTTCAAGGGTATCAGGATCTTGAATCACGATATCACCTTCCGCATTACTAAAAGTAAATGTCATATTAGAGATCACTGCATTTGGAGCTGCCCCAAAAAATGAATTGGCCCAAAATGTAATTTCCCAAAGATTATCACCTACATTCTCCATGGCATTAATACTTTCGGCGCCACAATTGGACACCTCTATACCATTTACCAATGCATTTCCACAGAAATAAACCTGAGTTGCATCAAATAAACGAGTATCGCCTTTTGCGGCATCAAAGTTGATTTTAATAATATCTTTTAATGTTCGAGCATTAGGTTTTACGGTGATGGGATAGGGAGCAGGACCACATAAATTAAATGGAGTATTTGTTCCTCCAGTGACTTCCATACATGGTGTAAAATTGACGCTGTAGGCTGGATTATTTCCAAAATCCAGCCCTATTCCATATCCCGAATTGGCAATGATATACCCCATTTGAGTATTGAGATTTTCTTGACCAACTGTAAGGCTTAAATTTATTTGTCCATCGATCGTTACACCATTTACAAAATTTATAGGAGCTTGGGATAGAAAAACGACCCATTTAACAAGTCCATAATTCTCACCGATGCCAACAACTGATTCTATTTCTTCCGACCATGTAAGTGTAGAATTTGTTGCGATATCAGAATCAGTGGCTAACACTAGGGTTCCATTACCAGCAGTCGACGTGTAGGTTGCGGTGGCATTTTCTTCAGGATTCCATGAGATTGGTGCCAAAAAGCCAAAAACCAGTTTATATGCATCTGTGTCTATAGGCTGTATACGCACGTTGACTGAAATATCAATTTCTTCCCCAACTGTTGCGGTTGATGGTTGTGTAACCCCAGTAATTGTCATGCACATTATTAAAAGGAAAAATGAACACAAAAGCAATAGGCTTATAATTCTTTTCTTTCTAACCTGACTGAAAATTTTTCTCATTTTAATTTCGTTTAACTTTTAGAATAAATAAATGCCAAGCCATTAATGAACAGCTACTCTTTTATAAGTATTTTGGTCGTAGCGCCTTTATCGGATACTGCTTTTACAAGATAAACCCCATTTTTAAGATCTTCGGTTCTAATGCTCTCAAAATTTGAGTTGATCTCTTTAATCTTTTGACCAAGAATAGAATAAATTTCAACTTTTGTCAATGTAGATTGTGATTCAACGGTTAAGATATTATTAAATGGATTTGGATAAAAACGAACGTTTGATGATATTTGCTCGTCCACGCCCAAATTACCACATAAATCAATTGTTGAATTTGCACCTCCAGTGACTTCCATGCAAGCAGTAAACGTTACATCATGATATCCGTTGCTTACTTTCACACCATAGTTGGAAAGTGTAACAGCATATCCTAATTGAGTGATAATATTGTCAGTGCCCACTGAGACACTATATTGTATTTGGCCTGTGACATCAACGTCAGCATCTGTAACAACAAGCTCAACATCTGACTTATATACAACCCATTTAACACTTCCAGAATTGGCTCCTATACCAAGTTCTGCCTCCATTTCATCTGCCCAGGTAAGACCACCAGCAGAATTTGGTGCAAGTTCGTCAAGTGGCACAAGGCTCATGCTGCCATTCCCAAGAGATGTAGTGTAAGTAGCGACACCTGTTCCTTCAACATTCCAAGTTATTGGCGCCAAAAAACCAAAAATCAGAAACTCGTCGTCTTCGATATCGGGATTCATAGTTAAATCTACAGTAATATCAATTTGCTGCCCAACTGTAGCTGCAGGAGGTTGCGTAACACCCGTAATGGTAATACACATTGTGAAAATTAAAAAAGTGAACATTAACAGGACTTTTACAATCCGTTGTTTTTTTAAAGTAAGTAGTTTTGTTTTCATCTTGATTATTTTTAGTTATTAATAAATGAATAGATATATGTATTTGCATTACAGCCTAAATTAAATTTTAATTCGAGATTATCTGGTCCTGTAACTAAAGGAATTGTGGCTAAATCAACAGTTGCAGAAGTGCCATTAGTACTTGTAAAAATCAATTTTGTAGGATAGGTGATGTCATCTAACATCCAAGTTCCAGACGAAAAATCAGTTCCGAACGGTACATTGAATGTTGGAATGTAAAATGTCGTTGGTTCATCACCTTCATAATTGAGAATTAGAGTGAACGATTCAAAATCCAATTTATCCGTAATATCAATCCCATTTTGAGTGGCCCTTTCAATAGTCCAACTA
>JBGTDZ010000185.1:0-24633 GCA_041748055.1 Aquaticitalea sp. | reverse complement strand
AATGCGGACTATATAAAGTTATTGGACCTATTCGGATTTCCCGATGCCAAGGATTCCAAACCTGAAGAACTAAAGGAACTATTGTTCATGGCCATTTCAGATTTTGAACCCCCAGAGGCAGCAGCCATGCTTTTAAATTATAAACTTTCCGAACATTTAAATGAAGGTCAGATGGACCAAATGTCACACGATATGCTTCTTGATAAAATCTCAGAAGAGTACAGCGACATTTCGCTGCACCATGAGTTGTACAATATCAACCAATTATTGTTCAAAGCATATAACGGAACCTTTCCAAGTGCTAAAGCGACCATCGTGGAGTTCGAAATAACACCAAATGAAGACATCAGCAAAGAAATCGTTTTAAAAGCACTGGACAAAACTTTGGCAAAAAACAGCCTTATCAAACGGTTATACGCTAACCATTTGGCTGGCAAGGAAGCCTTTGAAGAAGCCGAATCCATTATTTGGAAACTTGATGACAAAGGTGGTAACTCTTATGAATTGACAACGTCAGAATACTGGATTAGCCGAGATGAGTTTACCGAAGCTGAATTTGATGCGGAAGTTGTATTATATGAAGCAGAAGAAGACACTGAAGATTAACTAGTTTTTGATGAACGATTGGCAATGAATGATGAACGATTGCGGACTGTTTACATTTGAAATCGCCATTATTTGGAAGCACAAACACCAATGAAGATAGAGCAATTGCTTCCGATGGTCATCAGGAGACCTTTAATAATTGATACAGACGATTTACGATGAGTGACCAATTATGTCTGATCTCGCTTTTCTGTAACATTCAATGGACCATCTTACTAGTATTTTAGTACCAAAATTAAAACTTCATTTCAAGCTCAGCACAGCAATCTTCTCAATTAACCATCAATACGATACCCAATTCTTTGAGGAAAGCAAACTCACGCCACACTAGACAACTAGTTAGAGTGTTTCATGTAAGTAACTCATCATTATTTTGTGTATAAGTATTATAGGAAAACACTATAAATTTTGGAAAAAATAATTAGTTTTAATTCTTTAGAAAATTCAATTGTAAGTTCGAGTAATAAACCAAGTACTCCAGACCATGCTAAAAAGACTAGCCCATCTAAGGGTATTTTTTAAAGATCCCGATAAAAAGCCTTGGCATGTTATACTCTTAGAATTAATGGTTTTTACTTATAAAAAAAGAAGCCTGCCAGTCGATTATTTTAGAAAATTTTTATATCGAAAAGAAGTTGTAAATTATCTGGAATATTTAAGCCTAAAGGAATATTACAGCATTATACAATCAAATAAATTAGTATTCCCCGAAATTTCATCCCTACTCCATCACAAACTCAGCTTTAAACTGTTGGCACAACAACATAACTTACCCGTTCCGGACTTATTGGCCTATACATTCAACCATCAACTCACCATCAGCCATAAGACCTTAACAGTGCGCAATCCTGAACAATTCTACAACCTGTTGAAAGACCTATTGACCAATCATCACCATGAAAGCATCTTTATAAAACCCATGATGGGTATTGGTGGTGCCCAATGCAATCGATTAGTTCTTAACAATCTGGAACAGTCGGTAAACACCTATTTTCGGGAATGGACCACTAACAGTTATTTAATAGAAATAGGTCTTATTCAACATCCTGTAATAAGTAACATATACCCTACATCCATCAACACGCTTCGCATAGTTCATTACATCGATCAAGAGCAAAAGGTTCATATCATATCAAGCTTAATGCGTTTTGGTTTAGGCGGTAATGTTACCGATAATACTTCTCAAGGGGGAATCTCCATTGCCATAAATAGCAGTACTGGAGCCTTGTATGGCCCAGGAAGACAAGATTTTGTGAAAGGAGCAAAAGTGTTCTATAAACACCCGGACACACATCAGTCTTGGGAAGGTTGTAAGGTGCCATTTTTCAAGGAAGCTTGTGATTTGGTCATGAAAGCCGCTTACAGTTTCCCCAATCGCATTGTAGGTTGGGATATTGCCATTACACCGAAGGGCCCGGTGATTATTGAAGCCAACCACAATCCAAATTTACACATGACAGACATTGCTTATGGTGGCCTTTTAAAACATCCGCTAATAAATTCCATATTTAAAGAAATAAACTGCTCATGAAGCCTATAACTAGAGTTTTAGAATCGTTCAGAGCCTTTCTATTTTGGAGTTTTGATAGTTCTACCGGTTCAAAAATAAGACACCACTTAAAGGATGTTACAACAATTTTGGAAAACCCAAATACTCAAAATACCAAGATTCTTAAAACTCATCACTTACAAATCTTGTTACGGCATGTTGTGAACAACACACCGTATTATAATAAAGGGGTTTCAGAAACCGATTTAAACACCTTTCCGGTGGTCAATAAAAATATACTGAATCAAGAACCTGCCTTATTTATATCGACTTTGGTACAAAACAAGGCCTTCAAAACAGTCACTACCAGCGGATCTTCTGGAGCCCTGCTCAGCATAACACAAGACCCAAATAAAATAAATCGCAATACGGCCGATAACTTGTATTTTTCAAAAAAAGCTGGCTTTAAAATAGGTTACAAACTCTATTATCTGAGGCACTGGAGCACCTATTTTAAAAAAAGCAAGAGCCTGCAATGGTTGCAAAACATACGCCCGGTAGAAGTGATGGATCTCACCGAAAAAACTTTGGAACCACTCATCAAAGAATTGAAACAGGATAACTCAAATAAAGGTTGGTTAGGCTATGCCTCCGGGTTTGAGAGTATTTGTAAATATCTCGATGCCATAAACTCTAAACCCCTATTAACGAACGTTAAATCCATCATCGCCATCTCCGAACATCTTAGCGAACAAACCCGGGTTCGGATAGGGTATTATTTTAAGGCCGCAGTAGTCTCTAGATACTCCAATATGGAAAATGGCATTCTGGCACAACAACCCGTGAACGAGCACGAATATTACCAGATAAATGAAGCCAGTTACAAGATGGAGATTTTAGAGATAGAACAAGACACGCCCGCAGCATATGGTAAGATAGGTCGCATCATTGTCACAGATTTGTTTAATTATGCCAACCCTTTAATTCGTTACGATACCGGAGATTTGGGCATCATGGTATTACACCAAGGGGTTCCAGTGTTAAAACGGATTGAGGGCAGAGCCTCTGATAGCATATACAACACGCAAGGACATTTAGTATCCTCCTTTATGATTATTGATGCCTGCAACTTTAAGGGCATTCATCAAATTCAACTCATTCAGGAAAGTAAAAATACCTACACCATAAAACTTAAAACTTCAGAATCATTTTCAAATGAGATTGAACTTTTATCTAATTTCAATACCTATCTCGGAAACGATGCCAGCATCAACATAGAGTATGTAGAAGGATTACCTGCTTTAGCCTCTGGAAAACAAAAAATAACGGTAAACAAATACCAGAAAAGCATTGAAGCTTAAACAAAACATTAGAACCATTCAATCTTATCGGGGAATACCTGTCATAAAATAAATAGTGAACCCTACAAATTTAATGTACATTTATAGAGTACTACAGAATAAAATAACAGATAAGTGCTTCTTAAAAATCACACAGCAATAGTATCATTATAAAGTTCCAAAACATCTTGTATTCTAACTATGAAATTAGAAAAGCTAATCAATAAACCAGCCATAGTGATAGTTGGTGCATCAGGACATGCCAAAGTAGTGATTGATATTGTTGAAAAACAGGATTTATATCATATAAATGGATTAATCGATACCTATGTTGAAACTGGGACTCGGGTTTTTGAATATGAGGTATTGGGAACTGAAGACATACTGTCTGAATTATATCAGTCAAAAAAGATTATTGGGGGTATCGTAGCCATTGGCGATAACTACCTACGGCAACATATGGTAACACAGATTAAAAAGCTATGCCCAGAATTTCAATTCATAACGGCTATACACCCTAATTCAATAATAGGCAAAAACGTGAGCATTCAAGAAGGAACCGTGGTGGTTGCTGGAGCCGTTGTTAATTGCGACAGCATGGTGGATAGTCATTGCATCATCAACACCCGAGCCTCTGTGGGTCACGACTGCCATATAAAAGCTTTTTCTAGTATTGCCTCAGGAGTCATTTTGGGAGGGAACGTTACGATTAATGAGGCAACAGCCATAAGTTTAGGTGCTGTTATTTTAGGTAATATTACAGTGGGAAAACATACAGTCGTTGGTGCTGGTTCTGTAGTTACTAAAAACATATCAAACAACATCATGGCTTATGGTAACCCTGCAAAAGTAATCAGAAAACGAAAGCCGAGCGATTCGTATCTTTAATTTAGTAGAGTAAAGAAACAATACAAATCCCACAAAAAAGCGATCAAATAGAAGGTCCCTTCTCTTTATAATCTTCTTCCAAGTAATCACTAATCATCAATCAAAAATCACTAATCATTCATCATTTCCTATTCGACAACATCTTATGGTACATCGTTTCAACCTTGGCACGAGCCCATGGCGTCTTTCGTAAAAACTTTAAACTAGATTTTATAGAAGGGTCATCGGTAAAACAACGAATGTTAATTACCGAACCCATATATTCCCATCCATAATGCGATTGCAATTCGGTGACGATTTGTTCCAATTTGATGCCGTGCAACGGATTGTTTGGTTGCGATTCCATAAAACAAAAATAAAAACCTAGTTTCTACTAAAATCCAAACCTAAGAATCCTTGCGATTTCGGGTTCTGTTCCTGTTGCGATTTCTGTTGCGATTCGGACTTTCTGTGCGATGCGAGTTGTCGCTGTTTCGATTAGTATTTCTAGGATTTGAGTTCCGTTGTCCTCCCTGTCCTTGTTTGATAGGCTCTGTTGATGCATTCGGATCGGGTTCAAAACCTTCAATGATTTCACTTGGGATGCGCTGTCCCAACAACTTTTCAATATCTTTCAAAAAGCTTGTTTCGTCGGCACTCACCAAAGAGACCGCCTCACCGCTTGCTCCTGCCCTACCTGTACGTCCGATTCGGTGTACATAATCTTCAGAGATATTGGGCAACTCAAAGTTGACCACATGCGGCAATAATGGAATATCCAAACCACGGGCGGCAATATCAGTCGCCACCAAAACACGGGTGGTTCCTTTTTTAAAACCGTCCAATGCCTTTGTACGGGCCCCCTGGCTTTTATTGCCATGGATTGCCAGAGAAGAGATGTTGCTGCTGATGAGTTTTTTTGTCAATTTATTGGCCCCATGCTTCGTACGTGTAAAGACAAGTACCTGTTCCCAATTGCCTTCCGATATCAACTTTACCAATAAATCCGGTTTTAGACCTTTGGCCACGCGATAGACTTTTTGGTCGATGGCATCTACTGTGGAATTCTCTGGAGTTGCTTCCACCAACATTGGATGGTGCAGGATATCGTTTGCCAAAGCTTTGATTTCTTTTGAAAATGTCGCCGAAAACAATAGATTCTGGCGTTTGCTTGGCATCAGTGCCATGATCTTTTTGATATCACGCAAAAATCCCATGTCCAGCATGCGATCTGCTTCGTCCAAGACCAATATTTCCACACTTGCCAAGGATAGGACACGTTGGTTGTGAAGGTCGAGCAATCTCCCCGGAGTGGCAATCAAGATATCGACACCCTGGCGCAAATTTGCTACCTGCGAATTTTGATTGACACCACCAAACATGACCATACTTCGTATATCCAAAAAGGCACTGTAATCCTTCACATTTTGATATACCTGTGCGGCGAGTTCGCGTGTTGGCGTAAGTATCAAGGCACGAATGGGACGTTGGCGCAACCGCTGTCCTTGTGATAAAATCTGGAGCATTGGCAAGGTAAACCCTGCGGTTTTCCCTGTGCCTGTTTGGGCGGAAGCAAGTATATCCTTGCGTTCGAGTATTAGTGGAATGGCTTTTTGCTGAATGGGTGAAGGCGTTGTATAACCTTGTTTGCTGATAGCCTTAAGCAAGGCATCAGAGAGTCCTAATGTATTGAATGACATATAAATTGTTTGGTAAATGACAATCTATCTTTTAGCGTCATTTCTTATTATGCCGCAAAGGTAGGGTTTATTTATTTGGAATTACCCGTTCGATTCCGGATTTTGACATTGTTCGTATGTTGAACGCGCTAATCGCCAGTCCTGATTTTTATTAAAATTCCAGACGATTTATAAATGGATGATACACAAATAATCATGGAAACATTATCATTGGAATCAAAAAATGTTATCGCTATTTTCATCAATATGGATTCCTTGTTTTTATAATTCCTAAAATGCCATTATCTTTAACATATCAATTATCCGAAGTCAAAGATTCATGAGAAAAGCACTTGTTGCATTTATTCGAAAGTTCAGGGAAATATTGCTGCGCCAGTTTCACCAGTACAATGTGACACTTCCATACTTCATTATCGTAGTCATTGCACTCATTATAGTAGTAGGTGGCATCAACCTTTTTATTGAATTGACTGCAACCCTAAAGAGCAAGGCATTGGCGGATTATGACTTTCAGGTTACAGAATATGTGATTTCGTATCGCAACCCAACACTCACCGATTATTTTACGATGATGACCAATGTAGGAGACGTGTATGGGTACGCCATAGTTCTTGCAGTGTCAGGGTTTATATCCTTTAAAATTTTCAACCGATGGAAGCACATTTTGCAAATTATGGTAGTGCTGGTGTTGGCAGCACTTTCAAATGTTGTGCTCAAACGCTTCATAGATCGTGCAAGACCTGATATTGAACATTTGGTAGTTGCAAAAAGCCTGAGCTATCCGAGTGGTCATGCCATGGCAGCTATGGCTTTTTATGGATTTATGATTTATCTGGTCTATCGTTTTAAGCTCAATACATATTTAAAGATTGGACTGATGCTCCTGTTTTCTGTAATAATATTAAGCATTGGCATCAGCCGTATTTATCTTGGCGTTCACTTTCCTTCGGATATTGCCGGTGGCTTTATTGCTGGCTTTATCTGGGTTATTTTCTGTATCCTTATTTTCGATTTATTTGAGGTCTTTAGACGTGACCCAAAGACGTAATCCTTTTTCAAGAGTTGAAAATGAATTCTGGATTTTGTTAGTTTTTTAGAGGGTGAATTTTTGATGAAAATCACCAACAATGCCAGTAAAGCATACCAACAATCACTTTAAAGTGGTGCAGACTGAGTCATATTTATTGCCTTTTCTGTGTTTCAGGCCCTAAACACTAAAGTGATATAAATACGTAATCTATGTAACTTTTTACCTGTTTTGTATAACACTTTACTTCTTCTAATTCCTCACCTTTATGGCATATGTTTATATAGCATATGTATTGAGTAAAGCACATTGTGCAACATTAATTCTGACCAAAACATTCTTACAATTATTGCTCAAACAACCTGTGAGCAACATTTGTATCACAATTACGCAGCTGCTAATTTGGCTTCGCAATAAACTAAATACAGTATAATCTTTCAAAAAAAATTCAAAATAATTTTTTATCATGAACAGCATAAAAAATAATCAACATGTTAACGGTAAGCAGGGCGCAAACAATAAGTGGCCTGTTAATGCAAAGCCAATGAACCAAGACCATGTTACAATTTTTGCGGATAAGAAAGCAATGAAACAACATTTTGCTACTGCTTTGCAATTTGATAAGGAACGACAGTCAGTAATACTTCAGAGTATCGGGGATGCAGTCATTGCGACAGATATGGATGGAAACATTATACTGATGAACCCTATTGCCGAAAAACTGACTGGATGGAAATTTGAAGAAGCAGAAAACAAACAAATATCTGAGGTGTTTCATATTATCAATCAAATAACAAGGAAAGAAGGTGATAATCTTGTTGAATCAGTTCTTAAAACGGGAAAAGCATTAAAATTAGATCCGGACACTATATTGATTTCTCGCAATCAAAAAAAGGAATATGCCATTAACGACAGTTGTGCACCTATTCTCGACACAAAAGGAAATATAATGGGAATTGTACTTGTTTTCAGGGATGTTACAAAACAAAAGCAAGAAGAAGCCCTCAAAGAAAAAATTACAGCTGACCTAGTTCAACGAAATAAAGACCACGAACATTTTGCCAGCATTATTTCCCATGACTTGAAAACTCCTGTTTCAAATATCATTAGTTTGACCGCCATGGTAAATGATAAAGACCTTAAAGAAGGCGAAAAAGAATTTATCATGAACGCACTTACTACTTCTGCAGAAAGATTGGATGAGGTGATTGTTGATTTGAATGTTATTTTAAGTGTTGGAAAGCAATTAAGAGAAAAAAGTGAGCAGGTTCATTTTTCTAAACTTGTCAGTGATATTCAAGAAAGCATTGGAAATATTCTGGAAAAAGAACATGTGATTTTTAACATAGATTTTAGTCGGGTGGTTAAAATGTTCACCATTAAAAGTTATATGTATAGCATATTTTATAATCTCATTTCAAACAGTGTAAAATACAGAAGACCTGATTTGCCATTGGAAATTACAATTAAAAGCGAAAAGGTCGACGACAAAATCATTCTCACATTTAAAGATAACGGTCTGGGAGTTGACCTTAAAAAAATAGGGAATGATATGTTCGGGTTATACCAACGCTTTCATACAGACCAAGCCGATGGAAAAGGAATGGGTCTGTATATGGTAATAGTTCAAGTAGAAAAAATAGGTGGAAAAATAAGTGTGAAGAGCAAAGTAAACCACGGAACTGAATTTGAAATAGTGTTATTCCATCATACTGCTACTAGAAAGCAACAACAGAAAAGAGAAGAACCAGTGGCATTGTAAAGATAGTTATTATATCCTTTAAATGGAAGATAAGTCAGTAACGCGTTGAAGTATTAAAGCCATGATGCAGGTTGGTTAGTTTTACCAATCATTAGTTTTAATGTCCAAATTTTTGTATGAGGCAATGTGACGTTTTAATTTCAAGCCATGGTCGAGGTTAACTCCAAAAATCCGTTGCCCTAAATGTGGAATATTCATGATTTAGCAACATGACTTATCTAAGCTCATTATCTTTTTATTTAAGATCTCACTACTATAGTTATTCATTCAAAACATTCGTTGACTTATTTTCATGTCTTGCATTAAGGTCACTATTCTGCCGATTAAGGGTAATAAATCTGAAAATAACTGGCTATTTTAGAGCATATTTAATTTAATAAATAAAAAATATAATGAAACATGTAATCACAGGATTTGTAGTTTGTTGCTTTTTGGGAATTGGGTCTATGAATTCTCAAGAGACAAAGAAAAAAGACACTATGTCAAAAGACATGGTGCATACTAAAGACGCTATGTCCAAAGATGCTATGTCAAAAGACATGGATCATTCTAAAGGCAATATGTCTGCTGATAAAAAAGGGATGCGAAACAATTATATCAAAGATTGGGCAATGGCATCACAAAAAGCAGTAGAGGCAACCGTGAAATCATATGGCGAGCCATTTAGCAGTTCAGAGGATGAAATGGTATGGAGAGATGCAGGGGTTTGGGAAGAAATACGCATATCCGGAAACGAGACACCTCATGTATTTCCCGTCAAACATACCGACATGATGGAAATGACCATTTACCACAAAGTGCCTGTTGAGAAAATGAGTGATTTGGGAGCTTTTGATGGTAGTGTGACATTTGACCGTACTCAAGGGTATTTAAGCGCAAGATGCGATATGGAAGCGAACAATTTTTTGGCTTTGAATTTAGCCCATGATATTATTAATAGTAAAAAAACAGTTGAGGAAGCTAGGACTGCATATGGTGATATCATAAAGGAAAAAATGGAGGGGAAAGACCCAGACTATATGAAAAAGCTGCAATTTGATGTCGAAACTGCTGCTGCTGCAGATGCAGATATAAATACAACAGGATTGACCAAAGAAGAAGTCATGGATGCAGTCAATAAAAATTCAAAAATGTAATTCTGCTTTTTGACCTACTTATATTATTGCCGTCATTGTTATGTGTGGTTTCGATAGATATTTTATTTCGTTACATTCTCGCAAACACCCACTAACTGACAAAATGATGGACTTGTTAGCCTATTAGATCGTAATTACTTTCTTTTTTCAGTCCATAAAAAAAGAGCAACGTATAATTATGTTGCTCTTTTTTAATCTTAAATAACAAGGTTATTTACTTTTTTCTGTGCCCTTTTCCGTGACCACCTTTTTTTCCTTTTTGTTTAAATTTGCCGTTATTTCCTTTCCAATTCCCATTGCCTTTATATTTTACTTTGTGCTGTTTGTAATGTGCACAGGGTTTCTTTCCTATATAGTCAATCAAGTAAACAGGATGCGATTGGTATAAATCATACTCTCTGTAGCGATTGGGAAGATTAACCGAATGAATCCAAGCCCCGTTATTGAAATGGATATAACGTTGCGCCGGTGCATCATAATAAACCTCGATATCTGGCAGATAATAAAACTGTACGTCCACTGGAGCTGCTTGCGCCCATGCCGGTGGTCCGCCAACATTCACATTTACCGATAGCTGTGCCATCACTCCCGTTGTCAATAATAACAACATTCCCACTATTAATACTTTAACAGATTTCATAATGTTTAAATTTAGCAAACGATTATTTACAATTCCCAAAGCCAACAACCGTGCCATTGTGGTAGTTGCCAATATTGGTGTTTTCTACCCACAACATAGCATCCACAATAAAGTTGGTGGGTAACGACTACCGCGGCAAAATCAACCAGAACGAATAATGTTTCAAAAAATATTTTGCGAGTACTGTAACATATTGGCAATGTAACTCGTCCTTTATCTAGACGCTCCTCTTCTAAAGTTAAATAACCTTATCAACATCCAATGGTATAACTTATCTAAAGATAAAGTATTAGATATACGATGCTGTGAAAATTAAATAATGGATAGACAAATAGTAAGTAACAATGAAAACTAACCATCAAGTATTTAATCAAATGTTTCAAAATTGTACATTAAAACGCAATACGGTAGAGGGCAATGGGCTAATCCTTATCGCCGACATCAGCGGCTTTTCCAAGTTTGTACAGGAAACTGATGTCATTGAGGGAAGTAAAATCACAAGAATGCTGCTGTCTTCAATTATGGATAGTAACATGCTTGACCTTAAGGTAAGCGAAATAGAAGGAGATGCCATTTTCTTTTACAAATATGGTGAATTACCATCTATCTGCTCCATTCTGAACCAATATGAAGTGATGCTTCAAAATTTTAATGACAGGCTCAAAAAAATAAAAGTTTACTATAAAAAAAACTTGGAACTTTCTTTGAAGATTATAGTCCATGTTGGAAAAATGACCCAATATACCATAGGTAAATTCAATAAACTTTATGGCAAAAGTATCATAGAGGCGCATCGTCTCCTTAAAAACCCGATTCCCAGTAAATCGTATGTACTGCTCACTGAGGACCTTATCAAAACTGTTGTAAACCATACCAATGACCGTACATGTTTACAGGCCAATGCACAGATGCTTTCGGAATCTTATGGTCCGGACAAGACATTGGATTTTACTTATTATGATTATCAATCCAGCACTGGCAACCAGACGGCCATCAACCATGATTGCCCTAAAGCATACTTACAATGATGCTCTCATAGCGGTAAAACTAAAACAAAAAAAGAACGGTAGCACTTATGTTACCGTTCTTTCCTTACTTAAAAAATCTAACTATTAATCTAAATCATAGCGGTCAAGGTTCATAACCTTGGTCCATGCATTGACAAAATCTTTTACAAACTTGTCATCGGAATCCTCAAAAGCATAACATTCCGCCAAGGCGCGAAGCTCGGAGTTGGAGGCAAAGATAAGATCTACTCTTGTACCCGTCCATTTGTGCTCTCCTGTTTTGCGATTGGTCCCTACAAAATCTTTTTGTGCTTCGGAAGTTGCTTTCCACGTGGTGCTCAAATCGAGCAGGTTTCGGAAATAATCAGGTGTCAGTGTTTCAGGTCGTGTTGTAAAGACCCCGTACTGCGAACCGTCATAATTTGTGTTCAATACCCGCATTCCACCCAACAGCACGGTCATTTCTGGTGCTGTCAATGTTAATAGTTGCGCACGGTCCACCAACATTTCCTCCGATGTGGTTTTGTGGCTTGGTTCAAAGTAATTTCTGAAACCATCCGCAGCAGGCTCCAGTGCTGCAAAGGCTTGAACATCGGTCTGCTCTTGTGAAGCATCACCACGCCCAGGGGTGAATGGCACTTGGATAATGTGTCCTGCTCTTTTGGCTGCCACTTCCACACCAACATTACCTGCCAAGACAATAAGGTCGGCAATGGATAGGTGTTTTCTTCCTGTTTGTTTATCGTTGAACTCTTTTTGGATATTAGTAAGAACATCCAAAACTTTTGATAGTTGCTTTGGATTATTCACCTCCCAAAACTTCTGTGGTGATAAACGGATACGTGCACCATTGGCACCACCACGCTTGTCTGACCCTCTAAAGGTACCGGCTGCTGCCCAAGCTGTCGCAACCAGTTCTGATACGCTCAAGCCAGAATCACGGATATGGAATTTCAAATCATCAATATCCTTATCATTCACCAATTCGTGGGTGACGGCAGGAATAGGGTCTTGCCATATCAATTCTTCTTGTGGCACTTCCGGTCCCAAATAGCGTTGGATGGGTCCCATGTCTCGGTGTGTCAGCTTAAACCATGCACGCGCAAAGGCATCGGCAAATTCGTCAGGATTTTCAAAGAAACGCCTGGATATTTTATTGTACGCAGGATCTAATATCATTGACAAATCAGTCGTCAACATAAAGGGAGCATGTTTTCTTGAAGGGTCATGCGCATCCGGAACTGTTCCTTCCCCTGCTCCGTTTTTAGGTTTCCACTGGCTTGCCCCTGCTGGGCTTTTGGTCAATTCCCAATCAAATCCAAAAAGGTTTTCGAAATAGTTGTTGCTCCATTTGGTAGGAGTAGTTGTCCAAGCACCTTCGAGACCACTGGAAATCGTATCTTCCGAATGTCCTTTTCCAAATGAATTACGCCAGCCTAGTCCCATTTCTTCAACTGTGGCGCCGGCAGGTTCCATCCCAATATATTCTGCAGGATCTGCCGCACCATGGGTTTTTCCAAAGGTATGGCCTCCAGCAATCAATGCCACGGTCTCTTCATCGTTCATCGCCATTCGGCCGAAAGTTTCTCTAATATCAACGGCTGCAGCGATTGGGTCTGGATGTCCTCCCGGACCTTCAGGATTCACGTAAATCAATCCCATATGGGAAGCTCCCAACGGATTTTCCAAATCGCGCTCACCACTGTAGCGTTCTTTATCCCCGAGCCATTCCCCTTCAGAACCCCAATAAATATCTTGCTGTGGTTCCCAAACGTCTTCACGCCCTCCCGCAAATCCAAAGGTTTTAAAGTCCATGGACTCCAGAGCAACATTGCCTGCAAGAATAATCAGGTCTGCCCAAGAGATTTTCTTACCATATTTTTGTTTGATAGGCCATAATAGCAATCGTGCCTTATCGAGATTGACATTGTCCGGCCAACTGTTGAGCGGTGCAAACCGCTGCGTACCTGCGCCTGCGCCACCACGACCGTCCCCGATACGGTACGTACCGGCACTATGCCATGCCATCCGAATAAAAAATGGCCCATAATGGCCATAATCGGCTGGCCAAAAGTCTTGGGAATCGGTCATTAAGTCGGTTAAATCCTGTTTGACCGCCTGTAAATCCAGTTTTTTAAATTCTTCTTTATAATTGAAATCACCATCCATAGGATTGGATAATGATGAATGTTGACGTAAAATGTTTAGGTTTAAAGAATTGGGCCACCAGTCTCGATTAGATCGGCCACCACCGGCAGTATGCTGCAATGCCCCACTAGAGAATGGGCATTTTGCGACACTATCATTAACGTCGGCCAGTTTTGCTTCATCTTGTGCATTCGGATGATTTTTGTTGTCCATGATAAAATTGATTTAATAGTTGTTTGTAACGAAGTTTGATAAATTTACAAACATTTTTTTGTATGAGATTTATGTTTTTGATAGAAAAAATCTATCGCGCATGATCTTGATCTATTGATGGTCGTGATTTATTAAATTTCGATTGTATTTGTGCGCGAGGTTTTGCATCTTTATATGTCTATTAAATAAAACTGGATATACATGAATCACAACGGCAAATCCATCAGGCCTTTTATAGGCAGTAAAGATTTTGGCGTCTCCAGGCGCTTTTATCAAGATCTCGGTTTTAAGGAAACGGTCATAAGCCATGACATGTCTGTATTTGAAAGTGGCGGGCTATCTTTTTATCTTCAAGCGGCTTATGTTAAAGATTGGGTAAATAATACAATGTTGTTTATGGAGGTTGATGATGTGGAACGTTTTTATAAGGAGTTGTTGACATTAGATTTGCCTTCCAAATATAAAAACGTGAGAATAAAACCTATAAGCCATCTCGAATGGGGCAGTGAGTGTTTTGTGCATGACCCATCTGGCATACTTTGGCATTTTGGGGAGTTTAGAAAGCAAGTCTGAATACCTATTTTTCTATTAACAATTCATTGAAAAACAGCATAATGTATTTAATTTTCATAAATTAGTGTTCATAAAAAATAACAAAAGAATTTAAAATATTCTAATATTAACATATCTATATTATGATGAAATCAACACAGTTAATTGCCACAGCATTTGTATTAGCCATATGCTCATTCAGTTGCCAAGAAGAAAAAGAAGAGGCTAAAAAAGTAGACACGAAAGTAGAAGCAGAAAACCTGATGCAAGCAAGCAGGGATTGGTCAGCCGCCGCAGTTTCTCGGGATGCAAAAAAAGTCTTGGAGTTTTGGGCAGATGATGCAGTGATGATGTCATGTGGAGAACCTACGCTAAAAGGTAAGGAAGCCATTAGGCAAATGGTTGAAGGATCATTGAAGGACCCAAATTTTAGCATCAGTTGGGAACCTGTTAGTGCTGAAGTCTCGGAAAGTGGGGATATGGGCTACCTTTTGGAAACATCTAAAATCACCATGACCGATTCAACTGGCACTTCTAATGAAATGAATTTTGATACGGTTACCATTTGGCAAAAACAAGCTGATGGCAAATGGAAAAACGTGGTCGATGTTATGAGCTCTAACGAGTAAACAATTGTTTTAAATCATTAAAGTTAAGTCCTCCATAATTACCAGAACTCATCAACAATAAGGTTTTGCCATTAAAGTTTTGGGAAAATAGAAACTCCTTAAAATCATCTGGATTGGTGTAGATAATTAAATCGTCCCGTTCGAAAGCATTTGCTATTTGTTCGGGGGTGACTTCTTCTAGTTTCTTGATTTCAACGGCGTGCGGTGAGTAAAAAACGACTGCAACATCCGCAGCATCCAAAGCGCCTTTGTATTCTTTTAAAAATTCCGCATTGAGACTGCTATAGGTATGGAGTTCCAAACAGGCAACAAGGGTGCGGTCTGGGTATTGTTCTTTTACTGCTTTAGTGGTTGCCTCAACTTTACTCGGGGAATGGGCAAAATCTTTGTAGGCGACACTTGTTTTGCTTTCTGCAATTTTTTCTAGACGCTTACTCGCTCCTTTGAAGGATGAAATCGCTTCATAGAAATCATCTTCATCAATACCCATATGTTGGCAAATCCATTTGGCACCAGACAAGTTATTGAGGTTGTGTTTTCCAAAGACTTCTATTGGCAATGGCCCTTCAGGTGTTTCGAGAAGGGTTTGTCCATCTTCAACAGAATAATCTGGTGTATGATAAGGCAACTTGCGAACCGTGTTTTCAGAGGCTTCCACCACACTCTTGACTTCTGGGTCTTCCTCATTATAGGTGATGCTTCCACCCTTTACAATGCTATCGACAAATATTTTAAATTGCTCGACATAGTTCTCATAGGTTGGAAATACATTGATATGGTCCCAAGCGATGCCGCTCAACAAGGCAATATTCGGTTTGTATAGATGGAATTTTGGTCGTCTGTCAATAGGTGAACTCAGATACTCATCGCCTTCCAAAACCATAAAATCGTTGTCCTCAGTGAGTTTTACCATGACATCGAAACCTTCCAACTGTGCGCCTACCATATAATCCACATCCTTTTCATGATAGTGCATCACATGGAGAATCATTGATGTAATGGTTGTTTTACCATGACTGCCTCCAATTACAACACGGGTTTTGTTTTTTGATTGCTCGTACAAAAACTCTGGATAGCTATAAATAGTAAGGCCTAAGCTTTGGGCTTTTACAAGTTCTGGGTTGTCGGCCTTGGCATGCATGCCCAAAACCACGGCGTCCAGCATGGTATGGATTTTTTCAGGAAACCAACCGTAAGCGGCAGGCAACAATTCTTTATCGTCCAGACGTGTTTTGGAAGGTTCAAAAATTTCGTCGTCGCTGCCTGTAACTTTGTAGCCTTTATTGTGAAGTGCCAAAGCGAGATTGTGCATGGCACTGCCTCCAATGGCTATAAAATGTACGTTCATCTGAATGTTTTGTAGTGGTTCAAATATACTTTTTTTGGCTGGAAATCACGAATGTTTTCTTTAAGAAATCCTATCAATTCTGATTCCAAAAAGATAATTAAAACTCTGGATTCACTGCAAGATTATTGAACAACAAGGCTTTTGTGCTCAAAAATTTATTTTGCAGTTCTATCGCTTTTAATTTGGCATCTATCAAACTACTTTCTCTAGTGTTTACCAAAAAGAGAGAGCTCTCCCCTGCCCTAAACTTGCGTTCTTCTGCAATTAACATGCGCTCATAATCTGACAGCACATCTATAACAAGATCATTTTGAACTTCATAAGATTCCAATTCGCTTTTAATTGCTTTGATTTTATTTTGAAGATTCAATTTCGTACTAGAAATATCGAATTGTGTCTCTTGAAGTTTGAGATTGGCCAATTTCAAATCACCACGCTCCTTTCTCAAAAACAGTGGAAAACGAACATTTAGACCACTCTTATATTCGGCTGTATTGAAAGTTCGTGCAATCTCTGGTGTTTCGGATAGAAAATTGTATTGGAGGTCAACGGTAGGCAATAGCATATTTGCTTTAAGGCGTTTTTCTATATTGAGACTTTCAAGTTGATAATTTAGAGATTGTAGTTTTGGGTGCGACTCCACCAGAAATTCTGTAGAGGTTAAATTATCTATATCAAGGGTAGAATCTACAATCATTTCACTTGCTACATCTGGAATGACTCCGTCTTGCAATTCTACAGGAATGTTATTTTCCAACCATAGATAGTTGGACAATTCGAGTTTGGACTTTAGCAATTTTATTTTCGATTTTTCCAAATTCAGTTTTCTGTCATTCACTACAATTCTGGCTTCAATGGAATCGATTGCAGCCATTTCGCCAACATCGACGTTTCGTTTTACACCATCAAATCGCATTTTGGCATTGACGAGAAAATCTTCAAAAATTATCGTTTCATTATATGCTTGCAACCAATTGAAATATACCAAAGCAGCATCGTACAGCACTGTATTTACCAAAATATCTCTATCGGCTTTTGCTTGTTCCCTAAAGAATTTTGCCTGCTTCAATGCTGCCATACGCTCATTGATTAAAAATCCTTGCGCTACAGAAAATGATACTCCTGCGCTATACAAACCCTCGTCGGGGACTGTACTTTCTGGATTGAGAAAAAATCCTTCGGCCTCCTCAAATGTTGCTTTTAGCTCAATGCCATACCATGTTGGGATTTTAAATGCTGAATTTAATTTATCGTAGTATTCAGTATTCTTGAATTTTTTTCGATCATAATCGACCTCCACTTTAGGATCAAAACCGCCGCGCGCCATCATCAAATTGGCTTGGCTTTCATCGATAATCAATTCGGCTTGTTTTACAATCGGATGGAATTTTTTAACGTATCCCAAATATTCATCAAACCGAAGCACAGTTTCATCCATTGTTTGCGCCTTTATAGAAAACAACCCAATGTATAGAGCGAAACCCAATAGAAATAACTTATTTCTTGACATCAGACATGTTAGTTTGCGGTTGATAATAATTAGGTGGAAAACCATTAATTTTTCGCCATAATTCGAACCAAATTGGTACATCATCCAACAATGCCATAGTGTAAGCACCAGAACCTACTCTTATTGCTTTTGGCCATTCGTTGTCGGAAACGTCAGGTTTTAAAAGCACTCGATATTTACCATTAATACTTATAAAATTTTCAATAGCAACTACTTGTGCACCGTAGGTGCCGTAAGATACATTTGGCCAACCACTAAACACAATGGCAGGCCAACCATCGAACTGAACCCTAACTTTTTCGCCAACATGAAGCAATGGTAAATCTATTGGTTGTATATAGGTTTCTACCGCGAGATTATAGTCTGCCGGCATGATACCAACCAACTGTTCGCCTTCCTTAAAGGTTTCTCCAATTCCTCCTATCAATGCTTTATTGATATAACCATCTTGAGGCGCTCTGACATATAGCATATTACTGCGTATTTCAAAATTGTACGATTCATTTTCAAGCTTACTCACTTGTGCTTCGGTATCAAATTGGCTTGACTGTGCGGTGAACATATCACTTTCGGCCTTGGAAATTTTATCGCTATAAGTGGTTCGCACACTAGAAATTTCAACCTGCGCATTGATCACCTCGTTGATACTGGCGAGCAATTTATTTTCTTGTGAAATTAATTTTGCCTGAGTTTCCTGCAATTTTAAACGCTTTTCCTCAACATCTTTTACTGCTTTTAATCCTTCATTTTGAAGCTCAAAGGTTCGGTCGTACTGTCGCTGTGCGATATTTATATTGGTTTTTGCTGCTTCGAGTTCTATACTGTCACTTTTGACTTTTAATCGCGATTGAATCAATTTATTTTCGGCTTGTTCCAATTTTAAAATTGTTTCAGAATTAAGCGCAAGTATTTGACGTTCCAATGCTTTCACTTTTTCTCCATACGATTTTACCGATCCAGACTTTGCCTCAATTTGTTCATTGGTACGTGACACTAAATTGGGATCAAAGAATTCACTTTTAACCTCTGAAATTTCTAAAATCGTATCTCCTTTCTTTACAAAATCACCTTCTTGTACAAACCATTTTTCAATGCGCCCAGGAATGGGCGACTGAATAGTTTGTGGTCTTTGGTCTGGTTTTAAGGTCGTTACTTGACCTATTCCAGTAATGGTCTGTGTCCAAGGCAAAAATAAAAGTATGAAGCCAAAAATGGTAAAACCGATTAAAAAACGATTGAAATGCTTAAAATATTTGACTTGCAACACCTTATTTCCCGACTTGAAGGAACTCAAATCGAAAATTTTATTGACGTTATTGTGTGAGATGTTTAGCATGGTTATGTTTGTGAGATAATTTGCCCCTCGCTTAATTCTATCGTATGCTCAAAATACTTTTCCCATCGTGGATTATGACTGACCATGACCACAGACCATCTGTTGGCTGGTTGAGTGATAAATTTGATAATTCGATTTGCTTCCGCCTCTTCAAACTGATCCAAAGGATCTTCGAGAATGAGCAACTTTGGCTTTTTCACAATAGCTCTTGCCAAAATAATTTTCTTGGCAATGGTGGAAGACATTCGTTTTCCGTCTGGATATAATATCGTCTCTAAACCTTTAGGCTGCTCTTTTATAAATTCTTTCAATCCTACCGTTTCAATGGCCCAAAAAATTGCATCATCAAAAATTTCAAGATTGCCAAATGTGATGTTCTCACGAATAGTGCCTTCAAAAGGTGTTTCATCTAATAGGGACATTCCTATATGAGATCGGTAATAATTAATATGGACGTTTTCTAACGAGAATAATCCGAGGAACACACTCCCTTTTGTGGGTGTAATGACACCAGCAATTAAACGCAACAGACTCGACTTCCCAGAGCCGTTCTCTCCTTTAATTAACAAACTCGAGTTGG
Source organism: Aquaticitalea sp. (assembly GCA_041748055.1). Lineage (GTDB taxonomy): Bacteria > Bacteroidota > Bacteroidia > Flavobacteriales > Flavobacteriaceae > JBPOFM01. The sequence goes on along the minus strand of JBGTDZ010000185.1, from coordinate 4,743 downwards.
CCTTAATTTCAAGATTGATGTTAGATAAAATAGGCTGATGTTTATTAGAAACTGTATAACTGACATTGCTTAATTCGAGTTTAAAATCATCATCAAATGGTGGTTTTTCTCCAGTCTGAGATTCAAGATCTTTGTCAACTACTTCGCCTAATTTATCCAACGATGTAAATACATCATAAAAGGTTTCCAATCCGATTATCAATCTTTCAACAGAAGCAATCACCAATAGGATAATAATTTCTGCCGCAACAAACTGACCAATATTCATTTGTTGGGTTAAGACCAATGCGCCACCAATGGTCAACAATCCCGCTGTTACAATAACCTTAAATCCAATCATTTGTACAAACTGGATGACCAAGATCCTAAAATGGCTTTCACGTGCTTCGAGATAATTCACCACTAAATCATCATTCTTCTCAACTGCTAAACTTGTTTTTCCTGAAAGCTTAAAACTAACTACGCATCTTGCAACTTCTTGAATCCAGTATGCAACTTTATATTTATTTTTTGACTCTTGAAGGCTTGTCTCCATACCTTTTCTGGCCGTAAATTTAATAACGACAAAAATGAGTATCATAAGCAACATCCCGAAGACAATAAAAAAAGGATGATAAAAGGACAATAGTATTAAGGCAAAAATAATTTGGAGAACGGAAGCTGGCACATCAATTAAGATTTTAGATAGCCCTTTTTGGACAACTAATGTGTCAAAAAATCTATTTGCTAATTCTGGCGGATAATAATTTCTCAACTCATGCATTTTCATTTTCGGAAAGCGATAGGTAAATTCAAACGACGATCTCACGAAAATTCGTTGTTGAATAGTTTCTACAATGCGCATTTGCATCAGCTGGAGCACGCCAACAAAAGCAACACCAAGCGTTACCAATATAACTAACAAAATCCATGATGTTGTTATTTGGGCACCTTGAATGAGGTTAATAATGGTTTGAATACCCAACGGAAGTGATAATGACACCAATCCTGAAAAAATAGCATAATAAAATACTTGTAGGACTGCTTTTTTTTCTAATCTCAATAGTCCCATAAGACGTTGCCAAGGAGACATAAGTAACTTTGCCATAACGTTACCTTATTGCGTTTAATGTAAGCTGTATGAGGAAATCAGAAGGAGAAACTGATTCATCGCAGTCGGTAATGGATTTGAAATGGTCTTTCAAGAAATGCTGATGCAGTGCACTTTCGGTTATGGTACTAGCCAAACTAGAAGGGTATTTGTATTCTGGATTTACTTTTAGTATCATTTGGCTAATTCTAGATACTAGTCTTTTGTAAATCTTAAAATACCCTTCTTTATTTTCGGCATCTACTTGAGTGGTCAAATATGATTTTTGACTTTCATTGATTATAATTTTGTTAAGGGCAACTTCATCAATGTGCAAAAATGTCCGGTCTTGTTGAACATTGCGTGCGATAATTTCAATGGCCTTTGTTAATTTTTCTTTATCATCACCAATATTTTGGGTGGCAAATACCAATTGATATTCAACCCAAGCCCAATACCAAGATGTTAAATAAACCAAGATTTTATGCTTACTTTCAAAATAGCGATAGATAGAACTTTCGTTACTGTTGATTTTCTCTCCCAATTTTTTGAAGGTAAAACTATCAAATCCAATGTCTGCTATCAGGAGAATGCTGTGCTCGACAATTCGCTTACCTAATTCTGATGATTCAGGATCTTTGATGTAGATGTTCTCTGGAACAGCAATCTTTAAATTTGAAAGTAAACTTCTCACAATAAATTATTTTAGTTGCAAATATAATAGTAATACTATTAATATAGCACGCCATGAAACTAAATTTTGCGATATTTAACAAAAGTTTATAAGATTAAAACCGAATCATGAACGGTAAAATTGATCGTTTCTTACTCTAAACTATTCACTCTTGTTGAAAGGAGGACAGACCAAGGAGCATGGTTGATAACATTTAAAGAGATGTTTTTAAACCGAAAACCAGACTAATTCCAAATTTAAAAAATTCAATTTGCATCCGAAAATCGATACTAATTTTCCAAAGCTTTTATTTGCTGCAAAAATGCTTCTATATGGTGAATCTGATAGGCTTCCTTTAGATAATGAAGTGCTTTCTGAGGTCTATCATGATTGATGTAAAACTGCGTCAATTCCCTATAGCAGGTTTCCGACCCTCCATTTGTCACTGCTTTTTTATAATGGGTTTCAGCCAAATGGTAGTCTCCGTCTTTATTGTAAATAAAGCCCTTGGCAAGGTAACCATCCACCTTGGAAAGTTTTTCAAGCTCATCCGCATACTTGAGGGCTTTACTTTTACTACCCCCCATGATGCCAGGCAATTCCATGTAAAGCTTTACCAAAGCCCATCGCGCACCGATGTGCTTTGGGTCGAGGTCAGCAGCTTTGTGAAATGCCGATTGTATGTCTCCAATCATTCCCATTGCTTTAAACTTGTTCACTTCTAAGGCTTTCATGCCTAAAACACCGCCGTATTTATAATAGTAATTGGCATTCTTTGAATCTACATCCACCAGTTTTTTATATTGTGTGATTGCATCATCCCATTTTTTTTGCTTTCCATAAACATCTCCCAAAAGTTCAATGCCCTTCTTGTCTGTAGGATGGTCCTTGAGATAAGGAACCAGTAGTGTTTCAGCTTTGGAATACTGTTTTTTGTCAAGCAACTTTTCGGCATCCACTAAAGTCGACTGCCCAAGTAGAATACAAGGAAAGATAAAAAAGAATAGCAGCAATTTCATAGGTTTAGGAACAAATGATTAAATCGTATAAATTTGAGCGCAATTAATGTTTCAAAGATAAGAGTTTACTTATTAAATTATTAATTTCACTCATCCAAAATAGGCATACAAGCAATACTCATACCATATTTGGAATTTGGCATTCATATTGCATACTAAAGATGAATCACATCAATAAAACAGCTGCACCCATGAAATATTATATAACCTTCGCAATAATTATACTCTTCCCTCTTGTAAATAGTGCGCAAACCAATCCATACAATGACCTTTGGAAAAAAGTCGAAAAACTGGAAAATGGTGGCTTGCCAAAATCAGCTTTGGAAATTGTCAACCAAATAGCCAATCAAGCCAAAAAAGATAAAAATACGCCACAGCAAATTAAGACGCTTTTGTTTCAAAGTAAATATGCGATGACCCTCGAAGAAGATGCACAGCTAAAAGTCATGGCAGATTTCAAATCTGAAATTGAAAAAAGCCAAGCGCCAACCAAGAATGTATTGGAGAATATGTTGGCAACCATGTATTGGCAGTATTTTCAACAAAATAGATACAGGTTTTACGATCGCACTAATACCGTATCTAAAGTTGATTCGACCGATTTTCAGACTTGGGATTTGCAAACATTGTTTGATGAAATCCATTTACATTATCAAAAGTCTCTGGAAAATACAGCGTTGTTGCAACAGATTAAACTTGATGGTTACAGCAGCATTTTGATGGAACAAACAGGCTCCAAACTATTCAGACCAACACTTTATGATTTACTAGCACATAACGCTTTGGAATTCTATAAATCAGATGAGAACAGCATTACACAACCGGCCTATAAATTTCAGTTAGATAATCCATCCTTTTTTAGTAATGCAACTGCATTTTCAAAATTAAATATGACCTCGCAGGATTCTAGTTCCTTGCAATTGCATGCCTTGAAGCTCTATCAATCATTGATTGTCTTTCATTCGAAGGATGCTGAACCATTTGCTTTGGTGGATGTGGATATTGATCGACTGAAGTTTGTAAAGCAAAATTCCGTCTTCCCCGATAAAGATGATGTTTATCTGAAAACGATGAATGCTTCCAGCAAACAATGGCGTTCACACGAGGTTTCAGGATTGTATGATTTTGAAATTGCGTCCTTTTATGTAACACAAGCCCAGGAGTACGACTCCAAAACCCGTCCAGAAATGCAATGGAAAAATAAAGATGCTTTACAGCTTTGTGAAGCAGTCATCAAAGATTTTCCAAAAAGCAAAGGTGCGGAGAAGTGTGCGGTTTTAAAAGAATTCATCTTGCAAACGTCTTTAGATATCCTATCAGAAAGTATATTCCCAATAAAGCAGGAAGGCCTGATGCTTGTAACTTATAAAAATCTCAATGCTTTAGATTTTAAGATATATAAAATGTCCGCGAGCGATGCAAAACGTTTGCAGGAAATATATCGTGAAGATGAACAATTGGCGTTTTTTAAAAAATTGGAGGTACAAACATCCTTTCAAAGTAAATTGAAAAACGAATTGGATTATCAAACACATCGCATCGAACTTGCTGTCCCAAAACTGAACAATGGGTATTACCTCATCGTTGCTTCAAAACCCGATGCTGCCTCTAAATTATTTGCTTTTGCAACATTGCAAATTACCAATATAGGTTTGGTGAACATCAGCGGGCCACAACAAGAACGTTTTCAGATTATAGACCGAACCAATGGCAAACCGCTAAGCAATGCCAAAGTAAAGTTGTCATACAAAATGAATTACAACGGCTCCACCATTTCTGAAGTCAAAACAACGGATAGCAATGGCGAATTTGCCATCAACAAAGACACCAATCGATTGATTGATCTTTCCATTGAAGTGACCTATCAAAATGACACGGCAGTGTTCACTAATCAATATGTAAATCCTTATTATAAAGACAATTCCAACCAGCAAAATGAAACCCACAATTCCTTTTTGTTTACCGATAGAAGCATTTATCGC